>CALAUL010000049.1 GCA_937892255.1 uncultured Bacteroidales bacterium
TTCAGGAGAGCAAGGGAGGAGTTTTTCCTCTCTGCTCACTGAATTTATTTCAAACCTATACATCAATTGCATTTAAAAGTTGAATCTAGGTGCAAAAATTACTATCAGTAATGGAAGTGCTACAGCAGCAGGACTTGTCGGTAAAATGGATAGTGGCGCATTGAAAAACTGTTATGTATATTGCTATGACGGAAGTAGCATCGTTGATTCGGACGTAAATCCATTTAAAGTGTACCCAGCAGTAGGCAGTGTGACGGGAGATTATACTGCGAATAATTTGTATTACTGTTACACTAATGCGGATAATCTTGCTGAGGGTAACACGTTAGTTGCTGCAACTTATATACAACCGTTGACTCCAGAAGGAACGTTTCTCAATCTCGACTTCACTAATCCGTTGAAGTGGGAGGCTAAAAGCCAAAACACTGGAGTATGGCCCGGCACACCGGTATTGACATACACAGGCATTGAAGGAGAATATATAGAGAAAGACGGGGAGAATATCTTTGCAGCGGAGGTGAATGAGGCAGCAGATATGGAAGATTTAGCCACACTGCTAAGCCTCAGACCGGACGTATTTGAGGGAGCTGTCATCTCTCTCACGGAAGATATAGACTATGCAACGGCGGACTCGGCGGCTTTGGATACACTCAAACGAATAGGAACAGCAGAAACACCGTTCAACGGAACATTCGACGGAGGCGGACATGTCATAAAGAACTTGAAAGTCAATTCGGACAGCGACGGCAGTGGTGCTTTCTTTGGCGTCATAGGCAAAGACGCAGAGGTGAAGAACTTACACTTTGAGAATGTGGAAGTTCGTGTGAATGAGATAAAAGATGAATATATAGAGAACGACACCATATATTTGGGAATCTTCGCCGACAAGTTGGAAGGCACGCTTACGAATGTCAGCTTCGTGGGTAATATACTCATAGAGGAGAATCTTGCCACCGACAAGGAAGTAAAACTCTGTTTCACCAGCGAAGGAACCGACTCGGCGTTTATAGACCATGCGTTTGTGTATATCCTCGACAAACAAGAAGAGCAACTCCCCGACGGCAACAAAGCATGTATCGTCATCAAACAGCATATCGGCATCGGACGACGTGCCAAGCGAACACGCAAGACATGCTCTAACCGCAGAACAAGGAAAGTGTTGACTCTTGACCCGGACAAAGACTTAAGCGACGAGGAGACAGCAGATATAAACAGCGAATATCGCGAGTTTACCGATGAAGAATTTGCTCGTGGCGACGTGGCTTACTGGCTCAACTACGCCGGCAAGGGTTACACGGGCGACTATATAGGCGATTGGTCACAGGGAGAGTTATATCCTATATATCAAGAAGATAATGCCAATACGTTAGTTAAGATAGTCTATACCATAGAGGGCAATGATGATATTTCGTTCACTGCACCGACGTATGCCAACGTAGGCAGCGACATCACGATGACATACGACGAAATGCCCCTTTCAATAAAGGTTGACAACTTAGATATATCGACAGCCTCGATAGGAGCATCGGAGACAAGCATAACAGTGCCATCAACAATAGAACCGATTGTTAACGTTGTGATGTCATACTACGAGACAAGTACAAACGACATATACGAGGGAGACATAAGAGTAACAAGCTGTAATTCACAAATTAAAGTCGAGGGCGCAGAGGGAGAAATGGTACGTATAGTGTCGTTGCGCGGCATAGAGGTAATGAGCAAACAAGCCGAGAGCGACAACATGACAATTCGTCTGCCGCAGTCGGGAGTTTATATCGTCACCGTAGGCGACAAGAGTTTCAAAGTGGCGTGCAGATAATACAAAAACTTTTTGTCTAAAAGATTGTAAAATAATGTAATATGAGAACGATAACAAAATGGTGGTAAAATTTACAAACAAAAAACGCATAAAATGTTTGTAAATATAAAAATAAGCACTACCTTTGCATCGTTTTCATAGAAGATGGTACCGTAGCACAATGGATTAATGCCCCTGGTTACGGCCCAGGAGATTGGGGGTTCGAATCCCTCCGGTATCACAAGACCTTGCAACGATGTTGCGAGGTCTTTTTTTATTGCGTTCTCAAGCATACTCTGGTTGGCAAAAACTTTGTACAATTGACTATTTTGCCTACTTTTGTCGTTGTTATATAACCAAAGAAATTACAATGGCTGTAGTTATTTTAGGCATAGAGTCGTCGTGTGACGACACATCAGCATCGGTGATACGCGACGGAGAAGTGCTTTCGAATGTCATAGCCGGTCAGGTCGTGCATATCCACTATGGAGGCGTCGTGCCGGAGTTGGCGTCACGAGCACATCAACAAAATATTATTCCGGTGGTAAATAAAGCCATAGCCGACGCAGGAATATCATTAGACGACATTGATGCTATCGCCTTCACGCGAGGTCCGGGACTTATGGGTTCTCTACATGTCGGAACGTCTTTCGCCAAGGGCTTCGCTCTGGCACGTGGCATTAAAATGGTTGATGTCAACCACCTGCAGGCACATGTCTCGGCTCATTTTATCAAAGAAGAGGGGAAAGAACTTCCCTCATTCCCATTCCTTTGTCTTCTTGTCTCAGGCGGCAACAGTCAGATACTTCTTGTTAGAGACTACATGGACATGGAAATAATAGGACAGACTATTGACGATGCGGCGGGAGAAGCTTTTGACAAATGCGCAAAAGCCATAGGTCTGCCATATCCCGGAGGTCCGGTCATTGACAAACTTGCCAAAGAGGGCAATCCAGATGCTTTTGCATTCGCCAAACCTCAAATTAAGAACTACGACTACAGTTTCAGCGGACTCAAGACATCGTTTCTCTACACTCTGCGCGATGCTCTGAAAGATGACCCCGACTTCATCGAAAAGAACAAAGCCGACATCTGTGCCTCGTTGCAGAAGACAGTCGTCGACATTCTCATGAAGAAACTCATCAAGGCGGCGAAAGATCTTAAAATCACAAATATCGCTCTTGCCGGTGGCGTATCTGCCAATTCCGGTTTGCGTTCCGCTTTTGAAGGACTCAACAAAAAATACGGTTGGAAGGTCTTCATACCTAAGTTTGCCTACACAACCGACAATGCGGCAATGGTGGCAAGTGCAGGATATAGAAAATATCTCAAAGGAATCTTTGCCGACCAGTCTGTTGCGCCTTATTCACGAACTATAATTTGACATGATACAGTAATGAGATACAAAAGAAACGATAACTATATTGTCAATGAAGTGGCCGGCGACATGGTATTGATACCGGTGAGTAATAGTGTAGCCGACATGGGAAGTATGCTTGTGCTCAATGAAACGAGTGTGTTTATTTTGGAATGTATGGAGTCGCCTGTCGCTGTCGAAGATATCGTGGCAGAGTTTCAGACGGCTTACGACTGTCCCGATGAGGCAGAACTACGTGGCGACATCATGGAGTTCTTATCGCAAATGATAAACCGAGGTTTTGTCTCAATTATAGACTGATATATCAAGATGAAGATATACACCAACATAGCCGGCGTAACATTTTCCTTTAGTACTGAGGACGGAACACCTTTCACGGAGGAGAGTGTGGTGTTTCGTGGTTTTGCTTGTGCCCACGTGTCGGAAGCCGACTATGATATTGTCGTGCGTAAAGTGTCTGTTCCCCATGTTATCGATAAGACGATTGGACACCTTGGCGAAGGTGAAAATATCGGACACACATGGCATATTGCTATTTCCGACAACGAAGAAATTATTACTGTTGTCTTTGACGTCTCACCATGTTATAGTACTGCCCGACTTGTACTTAAAGGAACTACGGGCGTCATGGAGTTGTGCCCAAAGACGTTGTCTTGCCGGCAGGAAATGGACGCATATATCTTTCCGCTCTTTAACCTCATGTTGAATAGAACACTCCACCGACGCAATGGTATCCTCGTTCACTCCTCGGTAGTTGATGATGGAGGCAAAGGATATCTCTTTACGGCGGTCTCGGGGACGGGTAAGTCGACAATGGCACGTATATGGCAGTCATGTGGTGCGACAATCGTTAACGACGACATGATAGTCCTGAAAACAGAATCGGAAGGTATCGTCACGGCGTCAAATATCGCAATGCCTTACTACGTCTCTTCGCCCGCAACGGTCGCACTTAAAGGAATATTCCTAATCTCTCAGTCGAAGAGTAATTTCATACGACCTCTGACAGGAGCAAAGGCTGTGCTCCGACTTCTTTCCAATACCATATATCACCCGATTAACAAAGAAGTTGCATCTCGTCATCTCAACATTGTGAGTGCTATAGCGTCTCGTGTGCCTATCTTCGAACTTGGCTTCAAGCCTGACGCAGACATCGTTGACGATATACGCAATCTTAACCTGTAGATTCTCCTTAATAAAACATCTTTTCCCATGCTAAACATCGAACTCAACGAATTGATGACTTCACTGCTTGAGAACGGAATATCCGTTGATGTCGTAGGTTCAGGAATAAGTATGTTCCCTCTTATACCGCCGCAATCTATGATACGCATCTCTCCGCAAAGGAATATCACTCGGGGAAGTATAGCAGTGTTCAGACGTAAAGACGGTAAATATATAGCACACAGAGTAGTGAAAACCGATGATGGCGTAGTATGTCGCGGAGATTCATGTCTCAACAGTGACCCTCTGCTGACCTCTGACAATATCGTGGGAACTGTCTCACACGTCACAATACGAGGCAGAATGTTTTCGCTCACCTCAAAATCGGCTCGACTATATGCACGCCTTACAATGGCGACATTCCCCGTCTCGGCACGTCTCAATAACATCATGGCTCGCTTGGCTCTCAAACTAAAACTTATCCGACTATGACACTGACGTATATATTTCGTGCGATTAAGCTCATTTGGAAAAGCTCTCCAAAAAGTTCCCTGCTCAATGCATTCTTTGTTGTTGTAAGAGGAGTGTTGCCTCTGCTCATGCTCTATATCATTAAGCAACTTATCGACACGCTGATAACAAGTGTCAAGACTGCGTCTGTAAATACCGATATAAAGTCGATTGTGATGTCTGATTTTTCGTTTCTTCTCGTTGCGGTGGCAGTGCTTTTTGTGCTCAATTCGTTGGGAGCGTCGTTGCATACTCTCGTCAAGGAGAAACAGACATTTTCGCTTCGACAGTCCATCGCAAAGATAATTCACGACAAAGCAGAAAAGATAGCATACGTCAACTTTGAAGATCCGAAGTTTCAAGATGCTTTTCACCGAGCAGTGAGCGAGTCGAAAGACAAACCTCAGCAGATATTTTACAACCTTCTCGGTGCAATGCAGTCGACAATAACGCTTTGTGCATTTGGATATATTCTGCTCTCGATACACTGGCTCATGCCTATCATGATACTCTTCATCGCGCTTCCTATCGTCGTCTTGCGCATATACTTCTCGCGTAAGTTCTACGCCATACGCAGAGAACAGACGACAGAAGAGAGACGTCTCAATTATTACTCTCGTATTCTCACCGCCAAGGAATTTGCAAAAGAGTTGCGACTCTTCGGTCTTGGCAAGATATACAAAAAGAAGTATGACGACACAGCAACGGAGCTACATCACACACGTGAGAATGTGCTTCTTCGCAACACCCTCCACGAAGCATTGACACAGCTTGCCATATCTGCGCTGATGGTTGTGGTGTTTGTATTTGTCATACATCAGACACTCCTCGGAACAATAACAATAGGCGCGATAGCTATGTATTTCATGGCCCTATATCGTTCTTACGGCATGGCGCAAAACCTCTTGCAACATATCGCCTCTATCTACGATTCTAACCTCTACCTCAAAAACCTTTTCGAGTTTATCGATATGCCTATCGATACCCACAACGACAATGTTACATCTGTGACGCAAGCCGATTCGAAGTCCGATATAGTATACTCTCTGCGCAACTGCTCGTTCAAATATCCAAATACACAACGCACCGTCCTCAATGATATCTCCCTTGATATTCGACGCAATGAGATTATCTCTATAGTGGGGTGCAATGGTTCGGGTAAAAGTACTCTCGTCAAGCTCCTCTGTGGACTCTACGAACCGACTTCCGGCATCATAACGCTCAATGGAAAACAACTCTTGTCGTTCTCCCCTGACGAGTTGAGTGATAATATAACGGCTATTTTTCAGGATTTTATGCTCTATAATGCATCTGCGCATGATAATATCTACTATGGCAACATCGCCGAAGCTCCTGACACAGACCGTGTCATAACATCGGCTCATAAGTCTGGCATTGCGCCAGTATTTGAAAATCTGAAGAATGGCTATAATACAGCTCTCGGAAACCTCTTTCCCGACAGTGAAATGCTCTCGCAAGGCGAATGGCAACGTACGGCATTGGCACGCTCTTTTTACAGTAAGGCGGGCATTATAATACTCGACGAACCGACATCTTCGCTCGATGCTTTCACAGAAGCCGCCCTTGTAGATAATTTCCGGCAGATAACAAACGGTCGCACGGCAATCATCATTTCTCATCGACTTTCAACTATCCGCATGGCTGACCGTATTGTTGTTCTCGACAATAAAAGAATATGCGAGATGGGAACTTTCGACCAACTCATCTCTCAAGACGGACTCTTTGCTCGTATGGTTCACAGTCTTAACAAATAAGAAACTGCGTTCATTTGCTGAGATAATGATTTTCTAAATTTCGCTATCTGATAAATACATTCGGAGAAGTCAGAGAATTGTGCTTCTTGAAGCCAACTAAGCGGTCGTAAGTGTCAGAGTACGAACGATAATATACGGCTATGTAATAGTCGTTTTCGGTCTCAGCGAATGAGTTTTCGTAAAACGAAGAAGTTACATATCCCGGAATTTCATGAGGACAAGCGAGATATTTATAATTGTGCAAACCTTGTTTGACCCATAATGTTGCGGTATAAGCTTTTAACTCCGGTTGATATGTCATCTTGTTGCGTTCGGAAAGCGTATAACCGGTGAGTTCTCCAAATACGTAGACATCAGCATCGTTAGTCGGAGAAGGGAGCGTGAAATGAACAATCTGATAATCGGCGGCTATAGCAGGGTCGTCATGAATATAGCGTGCTTCGATGTATTGTCCGCCATTGAAATCTTCGTAGAAAGAGTAACCTTTGGGCATTCCGTCGGGACATAGCGTAAAGTGATAATATGGGTCGTGGAAATCTATCGAGACGACATTTGACGGAGTGTATTTCAGATTGCGAGTATCGAGCCAACGATATTCGTTGCCGGCTTCGAAAGCCAATATCTCACCACCTTCGTATATGGCCTCGTCGGAACGAATAAATGTCGGTGTTTCTATATAGCGACGAGTGTCAAATCGTTGATTTTGCCAACAAACCACTTTGAGTTCTTCGGAATAGTTGTTAATGTCAAGTTGTGCATGTTTGACGGACACGGATAGATTTTGTGTCGACAAATCGGTCTGTCGTCTGCGAGTCATCATCGGAGCGTTGCCCTCGTGACGAACTATGCGACTGTCGATTCCGACGATATCTTCACAAATCATGAAGGCAAAAGAGAGTAACAATTCGTCAGATGTGGCGTCGTAAATCCTCATGATGTAGTTGCCCGACAACTTGAGCATATCGGTAGGCACAATGAGGTCGTAGTGTACATAGTCGACAGTTGTGTTGAACGAAAAACGTGGTGTCTCAAGGTCGTATACCTTGTTGAATCCGTCGATGTATTCAACCTCCATGAGGTCCGACGCATTCCATCGAGCATCGCAGTGAAGAAACTTCACATACAGCGAACGACTGTTCCCGTCAAGTTCGTCGAAAGCAACAGAAAGCCGTCTGTTGTTGTCGGCCTTAATACTATGATTCAGAATTGATGGCGCAGCAAAACACCCGTCAATGTCTCCCGTGTTTGTAGATGTTACACCAGCAAAACAATGAACAGAACGGCCTTCGGAAGTAAGGTTGTCAGGTGCAACATTTTGCAACTCTGTGGCGTAAATGGAAGCGTTTGTAAAGCAGTTTGTAAACATTAACACAAAAAAAGCCGTGTAATTAAAGAAATTTTTCTTTAAATATTCGCGTATGAAGTATAAATTCATTTTCTTTGCAATGTTTTTGATAAAGCGTAATTAAAAGAACGGCGTGCAAGAAAACAAAAAAAGAGAGAAAAAACAAAGAAATAACAATAAAAACCAATTCATCTCTAAACAATGTCTGATGTAATAAAACTCAAGAAAGGCCTCGACATTCGTCTAGCTGGCAAAGCCGAAAAGGTTTATGCCACAGTGGCTTTACCGGAGCTTTTTGCCATCAAGCCAGGTGATTTCTTCGGATTGAACCCAAAGATGGTTGCAAAGGTAGGAGACAAGGTACAGGCGGGAGAGGTGCTCTTTTTCGACAAGCAGCACCCAGAGGTTAAATTCGTTGCACCTGTAGGTGGCGAATTAGTCGCAGTTAACCGAGGCGACAGGCGAGTAATATTGGAAGTTGTAATCAAGTCAGATGGTGAGAACAAACCAGCTGTCTTTGAGAAGAGCGACCTCCAGAGCATGAATCGCCAGCAGGTAATAGAAAAACTCCTTGAGACAGGAGCATGGCCATACTTCAAGCAGCGTCCATACAACATAGTAGCGGACCCTACTGCGGAGTTCAAGGCAGTATTTGTTTCGACCTTTGACAGTGCACCTCTTGCACCTGACTATGACTTCATTGTCACAGGTAATGAGGAGTTCTTCCAGAAGGGTATAGATGTTGTAGGCAAGATAGCACCTGTATATGTAGGTGTAAATGCAGCTGGAGCATCTGATGCGTTCAAGAATGTCAAGGGAGCAAAAGTGACAGCGTTTGCAGGCAAGCACCCAGCGGGCTGTGTAGGAGTACAAATCAACAATGTATGTCCTATCAACGCAGGCGAGAAAGTCTTGACAATAGGAGTTCAAGAACTTATATCGATAGGCAAACTCTTCACAACGGGCGAGCATGACTTCTCACGTGTAGCAGTAATGACTGGCTCAGAGATAAAAGACAAGAAATATGTTCGTACTATATTAGGTGCGCAACTATCGACTATGGTATCTGGCAACCTTGAGAGCGACAATGTACGTATCATCAGCGGTAATGTTCTCACAGGTAAGGAGACAACAGCAGAGGGTTACCTTGGTTTCTACGATGCGCAGGTGACAGCTATACCAGAGGGTAATCAGTATGAGATGTTCGGTTGGGCATTGCCAGGCTTTGGTAAATTTAGTGCATCACGCACCTTCTTCTCATGGTTGACATGTAAGAAGGAGTATAAGCTTGACACTAATATGCATGGTGAGCATCGTGCCTTTGTAGTGAGCAATGAACTTGACAAGGTGTTCCCTATGGACATCTACGCTGAGGAGCTTTTCAAAGCAATCATGGCTCAGGACATAGACAAGATGATAGAGCTTGGTATCTATGAGGTAGTAGAAGAAGACATTGCTCTCTGTGAGTTTGTATGTACTTCAAAGATAGCCTTACAAAAAGTATTGCGTAATGGCTTAGCCCTCATGATGAAAGAAGTAGGATAGTAAAAACATAAAAGCATAATAAATTGAAAGCGTTAAGAAACTTTATAGACAGCGTGAAGCCCCAGTTCGAGAAGGGTGGAAAGTTTGAGAAGTTGCGCTCTACATTTGGAGCCTTCGAGACGTTCCTCTATGTACCGAACACAACAAACAAGGGAGGCGTTCACGTTCGCGATGCTGTGGATTTGAAGAGAACCATGAGTGTCGTAGTTTTGGCTTTGATACCGGCCCTACTCTTTGGTATGTGGAACACCGGCTATCAGTACTTTAAGATGTTGGGAGAAGAAGCGACTCTCATGGAGTGTTTTTGGGAGGGCTTCTTGGCAGTATTGCCTATCATCATCGTATCATACGTTGTAGGTTTGGGCATAGAATTTGCCGTTGCGCAGATGCGTGGACATGAGGTAAACGAAGGATTCCTTGTATCTGGTATGCTCATTCCGCTTGTTGTACCTGCAGATATACCACTATGGATGGTAGCAGTAGCTACAGCCTTTGCTGTAATCTTCGGCAAGGAGGTATTCGGTGGTACAGGTATGAACATTTGGAACCCTGCACTTATAGCACGTGCATTCCTATTCTTCGCTTATCCAAGCAAGATATCAGGTGATACAGTATGGTATTCTAACTGTGTAGATGGATTTACAGGACCTACAGCTCTTTCGTTAGCAGGTACAGGTGACTACAAGACATATTCTATCATGGATTGCATCATCGGTAACATACCAGGTTCGATAGGTGAGACAAGTGTCATAGCTATAGGACTTGGTGCTATTTTGCTTCTTGTGACAGGCATAGCAAGTTGGAAGACAATGTTCTCTGTCATAGCAGGTGGAGCTATCATGGGCTGGGTATTCAATAACTTCGGCTCAGCAGACAACGCTATGGCAATACTTCCATGGTATCAGCACTTGATAATAGGTGGTTTTGCGTTTGGTGCAGTATTCATGGCTACAGACCCTGTAACATCACCACGTACAGAATGTGCTAAGTACATCTACGGATTCCTTATCGGTGCTATGGCAATCATCATACGAGTGCTCAACCCAGGTTATCCAGAGGGTATGATGCTCGCTATCTTGTTGATGAACACACTTGCTCCACTCTTCGACTACTTCGTGATACAGAAGAACATCAGCAAGCGTAAGAATAGAGTAAAAACAGCTAAAGCATAACACATGGCAAATACAGAAAAAAAGGGTATGTCGACAAATAGCAATACATACACGATAATATATGCTATCGTGATGGTTGTTATAGTAGCGTTCTTGCTTTCGTTTGTAAACTCTACATTGAAGGAGAAGCAGACGGAGAATGTGAACCTCGACAAGATGAAACAGATACTTGGTTCGATAGGCATCGAAGGTGTATCAGATGCTAAGGCTGAGTACAACAAATATGTCAAAGTAATTCTCGACTCAAAGGGCACAGAGCTTGGCACAAATGACTTTACAACAGATGCTGTAAAGAATGCCGGTTATGTCATATATAAGTGTGACGTTGATGGTGCAACGAAATATATCGTTCCATTAGACGGCAATGGTCTTTGGGGTGCTATATGGGGTTATATGGCGTTAAATGAAGACAAGAACACTGTATATGGTGTATATTTTAACCATGCTTCAGAGACTCCTGGTTTGGGTGCAGAGATTGTAACACCTGCATTCAAGGACCCATTCAAAGGCAAGCAGATATTGAAGAATAGCGAGCTTAAGTCTATTGCAGTAGTCAAGAAAGGCGCTTCTGCTGAGGGTCAGGATTATGTAGATGGTATTTCGGGAGGCACTATCACTTCTGTTGCAGTAAGCGACATGATAGCTAACAGCTTGAAGAGATATGAAGAGTTTTTAACTAAGTAATAAGGAGGATAAGAAATGAGTGAATTATTTTCAAAACAGAATAAGGAAGCCTTCTCACAGCCCCTTAGCTTAAACAATCCTGTAACGGTACAGGTACTCGGTATCTGTTCGGCATTGGCTGTAACAGCTAAGCTTGAGCCAGCTTTAGTAATGGGATTGTCGGTGACTGTCATCGTGGCACTTGCCAACGTGATAATATCTCTACTCCGCAACACTATACCAAACCGTATTCGTATCATCGTTCAGTTGGTAGTTGTAGCGGCTCTTGTAACTATAGTAAGTGAAGTACTCAAAGCCTTTGCATACGATGTGAGCGTACAGCTTTCAGTATACGTAGGTCTTATCATTACGAACTGTATATTGATGGGACGTCTTGAGGCGTTTGCTATGCAGTCAAAGCCATGGCCATCACTTCTTGATGGTATAGGCAATGGTTTGGGCTATGCTAAGATACTTATCATTGTAGCGTTTTTCCGTGAATTGTTGGGTTCTGGTACACTCTTGGGCTTCGACGTATTGAAAAGATATGAAGAATTTGGCTATACTAACAATGGTTTGATGCTTATGCCACCTATGGCTCTTATCATCTGTGCTTGTATCATCTGGTACGAACGTTCGAAGAACCCTTCATTGCAAGAGAAATAATACATATTAATTTAGAAACGTAAATCATGGAAAATTTATTAAGCTTATTTGTCCGTTCGATATTTGTGGACAACATGATCTTCGCCTTCTTCCTTGGTATGTGTTCGTACCTTGCAGTGTCGAAGAACGTGAAGACTGCATTGGGTCTTGGAGCGGCTGTAATATTTGTATTGGTTGTAACTCTTCCTGTCAACTACTTACTTCAGACACAGGTATTGTCAGTTGAGGGTTTCTTGGGTATCGACCTTACATTCCTTAGCTTCATTCTCTTTATTGCCGTAATTGCCGGTATGGTGCAGTTGGTAGAGATGATAGTTGAGCGTTTTATGCCTGCTCTATACTCATCACTCGGTATCTTCCTTCCACTTATAGCCGTTAACTGTGCTATCATGGGAGCATCTCTTTTCATGCAGCAGAGAATAGGATTGGCTGAGACTGATGTCAAAGCTATCAAGGATTGTGTTGACGCTGTAGTATATGCTCTTGGTTCGGGTATAGGATGGTTAATCGCTATTGTAGCACTTGCTGCGATACGTGAAAAGATGGCATATTCAAATGTACCGCCAGCATTGCGTGGTCTTGGTATCACGTTTATCGTGGTAGGTCTCATGGCTATGTCATTCATGTGTTTCTCAGGTTTAAATGTTTAAAGGAGAAGAGATATGGTAGATATTAATTTCATATTAGCGAGTATAGGAGTATTCCTTGCGATTATTCTCCTTTTGGTTATCATCTTGTTGGTTGCAAAGACATTTCTCACTGCATCTGGCAATGTGAAGGTAACAATCAACGGAGAGAAAGAGATAGAAGTAGAGTCAGGAGCAACGCTCTTGAATACATTGGCTGTCAATGGTATTTACTTACCTTCGGCATGTGGTGGTAAGGGTTCATGTGGACAGTGTAAGTGTCAGATAGTTGAGGGTGGTGGCGAGATACTACCATCAGAGAAGGGTCATTTCAGCCGTAAGCAACAGTTAGACCATTGGCGTTTGGGCTGTCAGGCTAAGGTAAAGAATGACATAGCTATCAAAGTTGACGACTCAGTACTTGGTGTTAAGGAGTGGGAATGCGAAGTCATCTCTAACAAGAACGTGGCTACATTCATCAAAGAGTTTATTGTTGCATTGCCTCCTGGAGAGCACATGGACTTCGAACCAGGTTCTTACGCACAGATTAAGATACCTAAGTTCGAGATGGACTATGATAAGGATATCGACAAAGAGCTTATCGGTGACGAGTACCTTCCTGCATGGAAGAACTTCGGCCTCTTTGGTTTGAAGTGTAAGAATGAAGAGGAGACGATACGAGCATACTCTATGGCCAACTACCCAGCTGAGGGTGACCGCATCATGCTTACTGTTCGTATTGCTACACCTCCATTTAAGCCAAAAGAGCAAGGTCCAGGCTTCATGGACGTAATGCCAGGTATAGCATCTTCATACATCTTTACTCTTAAGCCAGGTGATAAGGTGACTATGTCAGGTCCTTATGGTGACTTCCACCCTATCTACAACTCAGAGAAGGAGATGATGTGGGTAGGCGGTGGTGCAGGTATGGCTCCACTACGTGCTCAGATTATGCACCTCACAAAGACACTCAAGACAACAAACCGCAAGATGTCATATTTCTACGGAGCACGTGCTCTCAACGAGGTGTTCTACTTAGAGGATTTCTTGCAGCTTGAGAAGGACTTCCCTAACTTCACTTTCAACCTTGCTCTCGACCGTCCGGATCCTAAGGCTGACGAGGCAGGCGTGAAGTACACAGCTGGTTTCGTTCATCAGGTGATTTACAACACATACCTCAAAGACCATGAGGCACCTGAGGATATCGAATACTACATGTGTGGTCCTGGTCCGATGTCAAAAGCTGTTGTCAGCATGCTTGACAGTCTCGGCGTAGAACCAGAAAGTATCATGTACGATAACTTCGGCGGTTAGTCCCGTAAGTGTACTAAATAAAAGAGTCCGTGTGAACAGGGTGTTTACACGGACTTTTTTTGTGTTGTTGCTAATAGTTAGAAGAATTTGAAACGGATGATTTCGCTGGGTAGTGTATACAGATTATAATATCAGATTGATAATTGTGATGATAAAATAGTATCAGCGAATAAGCCTTATCGACCAACAGATATACATAATACAACACTGGTAAATAAAGGGTGTAGTTACGGTGAAGCTATGGTGAAGCTATGGTGTAACAAGGGGTAATATTATTTTATCAATAAGGGATGGTTGATTAAAAGGGAGGGATAGAGGCTATTTGAGTTATAATTAATAATTCTCTATGATTAGCTTTTCATATTTATTAAACCTTACCCCACCTTTTTACAATTCTCTTTTGGAGATGGCAAAAAACTATTCCGAAATAAAATAGAACGGCTTAAAAAAGTCAATTAACATCGTTGTTCATATACTCTATAAAGTGTTTCATCAAAAGCCAAAAACACCATAAATCACTAATAATCAAAATCAAAAACCATTCATTCAATAATAAATAATATTCATCATCCATTATATTGTATAAGATTTTATAACTTTGTAATGAAATAATGTAGATTGATAAAACAACGAAAGTATATATAATCAGTAAATTTCAATGAAAGCGAAACCATTTGTCAAGTGGGTTGGCGGAAAAACGCAACTCATTGACCAACTAGAAGCAATGCTTCCTGCTGACTTTGACCAATGGGAGAATGTCACTTACATTGAGCCTTTTGTGGGCGGAGGGGCAATGCTCTTCTACATGTTACAGACACACTCCAACATTCAGTCAGCTATTATCAACGATATCAACGAAGATTTGACGACTTGTTATAAAGTGGTCAAACAATCTCCGCGACTACTGGTGAATTCGCTTAGCGAGATTCAAAAGGAATATTATTCGTTACAATCAGAAGAAAGCAAAAAACAGTTTTATATGACTATGCGTGCAGAGTTTAATACAAAAGCACTCGATCCGATACGCAACACTACGCTGTTTTTCTTCTTGAATCGCACATGTTTTAACGGACTGTACCGAGTTAATAAATCAGGTTTGTTTAATGTGCCTTTTGGTCGTTACGAAACACCAACAATTTGTGATGCCAATACAATTTTTGCGGATAGCGAATTGTTGCAAAAGGTTGAAATATTGACAGGTGATTATACGCAGACAATCAATTATGCACAAGGTAATTCATTCTTTTATTTTGACCCTCCATACCGCCCGTTAAATGCGACAAGCAGTTTTAATGATTATACAAAAGAGGCGTTTAATGACTTAGAGCAAAGGCGATTGAATGATTTTTGCGATGATGTGCAAGCTGCAGGTTATAAGTTTATGTTAAGTAATTCTGATTGTCAGGACAAATTCTTTGATGACCTCTATATGCAATATCAAATAGAGAGAGTTTGGGCATCTCGAAGTATAAATGCCAACCCTAATAAACGTGGCAAATTAACTGAACTACTAATCAGAAACTACATGTAAAGTTATGGCAGCACATACTCCTGCAGAATTTACGACATTCATGTCGCAACTCAAAGAAACTAACCAATCATTAGATTTCCTCTGTGATTTCGATAAGATTCATAGCAATGTAGATGATATAAGATTGAGCCTTTGCATGCTAAATAGTTTAATTGGCACGGCAGATATGCGCAGTGCAGTTGAAACAATTTGGAGAAGGGATAGAACAGCTTTTAATGTAATGGACATTTTGATTGCTGTGCATAGCGAGGGAAAAAAGAAGGTACTCAATTCTCTGGGAGAATGTGTAACACTTGATACTCTATTCAAATCCATTGATGGTGTTATGGAGTTTTTAGAGAATACAGGGCTAGCAGAGGTCCTTCAATCTAGGAAAATCACAAACTTAGTAGACTATGTGTTTGGAGTAGAAACTGGCTTGGACTCAAATGCTCGTAAAAATCGCAGCGGACATGTAATGGAAAATATGGTTGCTGAAATTTTTAATGAGAATGCCATAACATATCGTACCGAAGTGTATTCTAGCGAATGGCCTGCAATAACTGATGCATTAGGTGATGATGAGAAGCGTTTTGATTTTGTTGTTGAAACCGCAGATAAAACATATTTAATTGAAGTCAATTTCTACTCCGGAGGTGGCTCAAAGTTAAATGAGGTTGCTCGTTCCTATTCAGATATAGCACCTAAGATTAATGCTGTAGACGGATTTGAATTTGTATGGATAACCGATGGTATTGGATGGAGCTCCGCTAAAAACAAGCTTCAAGAAGCATTTAATATTATTCCAAGCATTTACAATCTGACATCAATTCAGTCATTTATTAACGATAAATTACAGTAGTTATGCCCCAGAATCCAGCAATGCCCCGCACAACTAAGGGACAACCTTTGTTAAAAGAATTCCCTGTTAATGGTTCCTTCTATATTGGTATCTACCAGGGTACTATTTCTGCTCAGGATATAATAATTAGGTATAGACAGAAGGAAAATGGTTTATGGAGTAAACCCCGCACACCTAAGCACATACATTGGGCTGTAGATATATTAATAAAACAATATCAAGATAATCAAACTACAAATCAGTTGTTAGATTTCTTTATCGATTTATGGGATAATAATATTTCGCCTTGGCATACCGATGCGGAGCGGATGGCTTTTATAGATCCTACGACATTATTAAACGACGTAAACAGAGAGGCTGTGCAATATGTGGCTTTGGCGCAAAAAGGTGAATATAGTGTTAAGTTTTTAATTCTTTTAGCTAAGCTACTAATGGCACAGGAGAAAACTAACAATAATCAGGCATATATGTTTCGTCAATTATTAGAAGCTCTCAAAAACCACAACAATATATTCAAGATTGTCTCAACTGCTACTCATAGATAAATGCAATATTCATTTGAGTCGAATAATAAAGATTTCACCCTTCTTCATGGTGATTGTCTAGAACTTCTTGTACAACTTCCAGACAACTCCATTGATGCTATTTTTGCAGATCCACCATACTTCTTGAGTAATGGTGGTATTAGCGTGCAAAGTGGTAAGCAAGTGTGTGTGGACAAAGGAGAGTGGGATAAGGGAGGAACGCCTGAAAGCATTTATCAATTCAATAAACAATGGTTGTCAATATGCAGAAATAAACTTAAAGATGATGGCACAATATGGGTTTCCGGCACTCATCATAACATTTTTATAGTTCAGCGTTGTTTGCAAGAACTTGGCTATAAAATTCTCAATGTGATTACATGGCAAAAAACAGACCCTCCGCCAAATTTATCATGTCGATATTTTAATTTTTCAACAGAATTGGTTATATGGGCAAGGAAACATGAAAAGAAGCCTCATAAATTCAATTATGAAGTTATGAAGCAACTTAATGGGGGAACACAAATGACTGATGTTTGGCGTATTCCTTCAGTGGGAATGTGGGAAAAAACTTGCGGTAAGCATCCTACGCAGAAAACACTTCGTTTGCTTTATCGCATAATCTTGGCATCGACAAATAAGGGAGATACGATTCTTGACCCATTCGCTGGAAGTTCTACAACGGGTATTGCAGCAAATCTATTAGGTCGAAAATTTATTGGCATTGAACAGGATGATAGTTTCATAGAATTAAGTAAGCGTCGTCGTACATTACTAGAAAATGTGGAAGAAGCTGAAAAGCTTCTTTATAAAATGCGCGAAATGCCAGATGAAACAACGGTATTAGTTAATCATGTTCGCCCAAAGGATTATGAGTTAATGCTACAAAAAGGTCTTTGTTATCTTCGTGCTGGAGATAGCAAGGGGTCGTTGCTAGTACAAAAGGGATTTGAACGATTAGGATATGTGTTGTTACATAGTAATGGACAAAACGCACAACTCTTTCCTTTGACTAAAAAGGGCTTTCAAATATGGACAGCAGAAAACTTGCAAGCTATTGGTTTCTCTGCCGAGAATGCCCCATATTATGCTGTGATGAGATTTGATGCTGATAATCAGATTCCGTATAACAGAATTGTAAATCTTAAACAAGGGGCATATACGAATGTCGCTAAAATTAGGCCGTTAAGAGATTTTTTAGATGTATAATCGATGGCCTATATAACAATGAAATATGTAATCTTTTGATATGAAAAACCTTTACAAAAACTATAATCCGCAATGTCTCATCTTACACTAAAACGAAACAAACGAAAAGCAAAATCATATAAAGAAATTCCGTATATTTGCACCATGCAGTGTTATAATATTAGGAAAGGTATTTCCTCAACAAAATATTCTCTCTTCGAGGCGGAAGGGAAAACGAAAGAGATACATGCTGTGATAGAAATCACAGATAACGAAGCTTCGTTTGTAGAGCAGCTTTCGGCTCTCTGCATGGCTCTGAGCGATTTGGCTGTGGAGCATAAGACGTTTACACCTGTCATGGGCCGTCTGTTGCTTAGCGATGCTGCTAATCAGGCAGAAAAGGCTCTTTCCGTCTTGTCGCAGATGACAAATTGCGCTCTCTCGTATGTTCAGCAGCCACCTCTCAACGGCTCAAAGGTTGCTCTTTGGATATATATGCAGTCGGAAGCCTCTCTCGTGAGGGTTGATGAGCATACAGCCATCGTAGAACGCAACGGATTGAGACATATTTATCACTCTATGCTTGTCAGTCCGTTGGCTGATACATATCGTGAGACGGAGAGTCAACTTTCAGACCTTGAGTCGTGTTTGGAGCGTCAAGGTCTCAATATAGCGGACAACTGTGTGCGTACGTGGTTTTTCGTTCAGAATGTAGATGTCAATTACAGCGCCGTTGTTGAGGCTCGTAAGAAGAACTTTCTTTCTCACGGACTTACGCCGGAGACGCATTATATAGCTTCGACGGGTATAGCCGGTTGTCATGCCGACAAGCGCATCACTTCTATCTTAGATGCGTATTCTATAGGCGGACTTGCCAAGGGGCAGATGGGTTATCTCTATGCCGCCGACAACATGAACCGTACTATCGACTATGGCGTTACTTTTGAAAGGGGAGCTGCTATAGACTATGCCGATCGTCGACATATCATCATATCGGGAACAGCAAGTATCGACAACAAAGGTCGTGTTGTTCATGAGGGTGATGTAGTGGCGCAGACGTTGCGTATGTTGGACAATATAGAGGCTCTCTTGTCTGAGGGTGAAGGTTCGATGGCGGATATAGCTCATGCAATAGTATATCTGCGAGACACTGCCGACTATGCCGTTGTGAGAACTATCCTCGAGGAACGTATGGGGGGTATGCCGTATGTCATAACATTGGCACCTGTCTGTCGTCCGTCGTGGCTGATAGAGATGGAATGCATGGCTATTGTGGAGCGTCGGAGTGCTTATGGTGATTTCTAATCTTCAGTGTCTGTTCCGATGTCTGTTGTTCGCCATATTGTCCGTATTTCGTATGTGATATTTATTTTGGCATTGGCTGTTGCTACATTTATAGAGTGGCAGTTGGGCACGTCTTTTGCTCATGAAGTGATATATGGGTCGTGGTGGTTTATAGCAATCATTGCCGTCATGTCTGTTGCTTCGAGTGTCATCTTCGTGCGAGCGTTGCGGAGCAATAAGCCTGCAATGTTAGTTCATCTGGCATTGCTGACTATTTTGGCAGGAGCATTCACGACACATATTTTGGGCGTTCAGGGTACGATGTATCTGCGCAAAGACGTGCGTACCGACGTATATCTTCTCGACGATGGCACAATGTGCAAAATGCCTTTCGGTGTTACTCTCACTTCATTCGATGTCTGTTATTATCCCGGTACAGATGCGGCTATGGACTACCGTTCAGAGATAGTTACCGACGATGGATTGTCGTACGTGGTATCTATGAATAATGTCTTTTCCTCGAGAGGATTCCGATTTTATCAGAACAGCTATACCGACGAAGGTAGCGTTCTGACGGTCAATTACGACCCTTTGGGTATTGCGATTACATATTTGGGATATATACTCCTTGCGTTAGGATTTATTTTGGTGTTGGCAAACCCGAGAGGACGTTTTCGCACGTTGCTCAAGAGTCTTTCGGTATGCTGTCTTATGTTTGTTGTCGGGGGCTGTGTAGCCACAGAAGATTCTTTGCTCGAAGATGTACCTACGACAGATGAGGCGCAGTGTGTTGAAGAATCGTTGCTCATGCTGTACAACGACAGGATAGTTCCCATAGAGACATACGCAATAGATTTTACGCTTAAAGTGACGGGAAGAAGAAGTTATGGCGGATTGACGCCCATGCAGTTTCTGCTTGGTTGGTATTCGCAACCTGCAATGTGGGATACCGTTGCATGTATAGAGGTCAATGAGACCTTGCCGGAGGAGTGCGGAATAAGTTCGGACAGGAGATATATATCGTTGTCAGAACTTTTTGATGGAGAGGGAAGGTATAAGTTGGAGCCGTATTTCGCACATCTGTCGGAGCGTCCTCCGAAGTCGGTAAGACTGCTCAACGACAAAGTTCAGTTGTTATGTATGCTGACATTGGGCGAGTCGATGAAGCTCTTCCCGCATAATCTTGCCGATAGTTTGGTGTTGTGGCGGGCAGCCGAGGGGGATAGCATTTCGGAGACGCTCGTGGCAGATTTAAGGAATAGTTTGTCTTGTCATGATATGGCGTTGTTGACAACGACGTGCGAAAGTATAGCATCGGTACAACAGAGTAGAGGCGGAGAGTCGTTGCCATCGGCGACAAGGATTTATACAGAGCGATGTCACAATAAACTGCAACTCACAAAGTGGCTCTTCATGTTGTGTCTGACTTTCGGAATGATATTTCTTTTTGTCAATATATATGCATATAGTCACGATCGAGAATATTTGACAATCAGGAAGATACAGACATTGCTTGTCGTCTTTTTCTTTGTTTTTCAGACTATGTCACTTGTCATGCGAGCCGTCATTTCCGGGAATATACCGTTGGCGTCGGGTCATGAGACAATGCTTTTTCTATCGTGGTCGTTATTGCTGGTGACGCTTGTCATGCGTAACGTCATACCGCTGTTTCGTTCTATGGGAATGCTACTTGCCGGGTTCACACTTCTTGTTGCACATATAGGGCTCAGCAATCCGCATATAACGCCACTT
Organism: uncultured Bacteroidales bacterium; assembly: GCA_937892255.1. GTDB lineage: Bacteria > Bacteroidota > Bacteroidia > Bacteroidales > Marinilabiliaceae > W3P20-009. The sequence continues at coordinate 21,077 of CALAUL010000049.1, forward strand.
ATGCCGGTCTTGCATTCGCCATGGCTCAGCAGTCACGTGGCGACAATAATGATGTCGTATGCCATCTTTGTAATACTCGCTGTCAATGGCGTTATAGGTCTGACAGCAATTGCCGAAGAGCGAAGTCGGAAGGTGGCAGACATATCGCTCGTTTTGCTTTATGTCGCTGTTGTGCTTCTTTCAGTAGGGATATTCATAGGCGCAGTATGGGCTAACGAGTCATGGGGACGATATTGGGCATGGGACCCAAAGGAGGTATGGGCTCTCATCACATTGCTTGTATACGCAGTGCCGTTGCACCCATCACTTGTCAGAACCATGAACAATCCCAAAGTTCTGCATATATACCTTTTGTGTGCATTATCCACTGTCTTGATGACCTACTTTGGAGTCAATTATCTGCTCGGAGGAATGCATTCTTACGGCGCGTGAAAGGTTGCAAGAAACAAAAAAAGGCTTGAAACCGTAGCTCAAGCCTTTCATGCCGTTGACAGATTACCGTCATAGACTTCCCCAAACAATGATGGCAATTCCGGTGAGTATTCCAATAAGGCAAAGACCTTTGCGGAGTAAGTTTCTCTCCTTGAAGATGAGAGCCGCTAAGATGAAAGCCACTAAAGAGTTGCTTCTGCGCAAAGGAGAGATGAGAGAAATCATACTACCGTCAGCATCGAGAGCACCATAGTAGAGAAAATCGGCAATGATAATCATCACGCCTATCATCGGAATGGTCCATTTCCAATTAAATACCTCCGTCTTGCGAACAGGGTACCACAATATGAAGAGCATTGGAATGTTGAGCAATACCTGATAGAACGAGTAGTAGCACAGGATACTCATGCGTGGCATTCCGACGCTGTTGATGAGGTATTTGTCAAACAAGGCACTGCACGAACCTATCAGCGTGCCGACGATGACGAACCACACCCATTTGTTTGCTTTGAAATTTATACCTTCCCTCTTTCCGGCAAATGAGAATAGAAAAAAGAACGCCAATGTGACGATAAGTCCTATCCACTGAATGCCGTTTGGACGTTCGGAGAATATGATAAGAGCCCCTATGAGAGTCCATATTGGAGCTGTTGCCCTTATAGGCGAAACAATGCTGAGAGGCAAGTGCTTCAATCCGTAATAGACGAAAGTCCAAGAGCCTAACACTATGGCCGCTTTGCATACGAGGAGCAAATGCATGTCGGCAGGTATGGCATGAACGTGCAGCCATGACGATGTCTCTATAATGCCCGTGCGAGAACAAATCAGCAAAGGCAACATCATTATAGACGACGCAATGGTACTACACAGCAATACCGGCAGAACGGCATTCTGTTTGAGCGAGTACTTCCTCAAAACATCATATATGCCCAGACCGCATGCCGACAGCAGTGCTAATACAATCCACATATTACTTCGTTTTTGTTATTTTCGAGAGAGACTTCGTGATTAAAACTTAAACGCCAATCCGAAGCCGAATAGTTCTTTGCATTGTAGTCTTGCTCCTCGCTCACGTGTCTGTTTGTCTCCGTTTTCATCAGTGTAACTCTCCTTGTGCTTGATGTCGTCGTCGAAGAGAAGGTTGAACTTGATGAGAGCCGTGAGAAACTCGTTGACCTTGAAATTAAACCCTGTTTCGATATCGCAGTCTATATGCTCGGGCGATTCGCAGAGGTTAGAGAAAAAGTCGGCACGAAGGTAGTAGTCGACGTTCTTGACAAGGTTGCTCTTGTTGATGAGAATCTTTGCGTATGCACCGTATTCAGCACGTACTTTTTCTCCAGCGTCCAAACCATAGCCTGTTGCAAGAAGTGTGTCAGCAACGATAGTCATTCTGCCAGTGAGAGGAGATAGGTAGAATGAGAAAACATCGTTCGGTTTGTACTGCATACCGATAGAGATGTTGATATACGCAGGAGAGAATGCTTTAGAGACAAGGGTAGTGTCGTTGTTGCTATATTTATAACCCTTAGCAAATTGTGATTTAAAGTCAAGAAGAGCAGAATAGTACCATTTAGCTTTATATGCATCATAGCCAAAGAGAGATGATAGGTTCATCTTATCTTCTGATTTCTGATAATCTTCGTCTTTGTATTTTGTAAGACCATATCCTAAGTCGAGAGTGTTGTCCCAAGTGACTTTTTTGCTCTTGTAGTTGGCGAATGTCTTTAAGAGAAACGTACCAGCCATAGAGTTTTTACCTCCTGCTGCCCAATTGTGGAATGATATCTGGTTGAAAGTGAAAGACGAGTTGCCACCTAATTTCCAAAGTTTGGTAGAGTCGGCTACCTCTGCTGCTGATGCCAATGTGCTGAAGATGAGGAAAAGTCCGAGTAATGTCTTTTTCATTTTGTCTGTCAAAAAAGGTAGAGACGTAAATGTTTTTTACGTCTCTACGGAATATTATTAAGTATATTTTAGTTGTTGTAAATATGGATATCCTGCTGAGGATATGGAATAGAGATGTTCTGTTTGTCGAATTCTTTCTTCACGAACTCGTTCATGTAGAAGTTGACGGCCCAGTAGTCTGAGCTATTGACCCACAAGCGACAAACGATATCTACGCTACTTGCACCGAGGTTGCTTACAGCCATGAATGGTGCAGGGTCTTTTAAGATTTTGTCGTTGCGGTCAATGACAGCTTTGATAGCCGCATAGGCCTTGTCGATGTCGTCGTTGTAGCCAATGCCGAAAGTTAAGTCTATACGGCGAGTCTCTTGTGTAGAGTAGTTGGTGAGTGAACCTGTAGACAATCCTCCGTTAGGAATGATGATAGTCTTGTTGTCGCCTGTAGTGAGGATGGTAGTGAATATCTGAATCTCTTTTACAGTACCTGAGTAACCCTGAGCTTCGATGAAATCTCCTACTTTAAATGGTTTGAACACAAGGATGATAACACCTCCGGCGAAGTTCTGAAGTGTACCGGAGAATGCCATGCCTATAGCCAAGCCTGTTGCACCGAGGATTGCAACAAAAGATGTCATCGGAATACCAACGTAAGATATGGTACTTACGATGAGGAGAGTCTTCATCGCAATATCAGCAAGGCTGATGATGAACGGAGCGAGTGTGTTGTCGACTTTCTTGTTCGACATGATTTTCTTTATGCCCTTAACGGCTTTCTTGATAATCCAGAAGCCAACGACGAGCATAACGATGGCAACGATGAGCATCTTGCCATACTGAAGAACCGTAGGAATGAGGTCTTCGAGTAGTTTAAGTAATTTTTCTTCCTTTTCTTCCATGGTTATTGATGTTTAGAAATTAATTGATTCATTTTTTTTGTAATACGGTTTGACGTCGGTTGCTATCATTCCGGCTGACGAGGCGGCTTGTAAGCCGGGAGTGCCATCTTCGAAGACTTCGCAACATTCGTATGGTATGCCCATGATATCGGCACATTTCATGAAAGTATCGGGATATGGCTTGTGCCGTTTCACGTCTTCTGCGCAAACTAATCCGACAAAGAGGTGTAGCAAATTGGCATGTCGGAGCATTGTCTCGGCACGACGTCGATCGCTTCCGGTGCCTACTGCCATGGGCAATTTCCCGTAGTTTTCTTTTGCTACAGCCACGACAGCATCAATGGGTTTGACGCTATCGAGGTGAGCATAAACGCGTTGTTCTTTCTCCGCTAAAATCTCTTTAGCTGTGGTATTTATTTGGTAGTGTTCGATAATAATTTGGGCTATTTTGTTAGCAGGTTTGCCTGTGTGGTTGATAAAGAAATCATAATCTATTTCAACGCCGTGTGTTTTACAAGTCTCTTTCCACGCCTCCCAATGCAGACCAATGCTGTCAAGTAGTGTCCCATCAAGATCAAATATCAAACCTTTGGCATTAGGCGAGGCTTTCAGTAGTTCTCTTTTCATGCCCGCAAAAATAGCAAATAATTACTACATTTGCTCACTTGTTTAGAGCTTTTTATGGATAAGAAGGTCAGAGGACGTTTTGCACCGTCGCCGAGCGGACGAATGCATTTGGGAAATATTTACTCGGCTCTTTTTTCTTGGTTGTCGGTCAAGAAGAAGGGGGGGGAGTGGCTATTGCGGATAGAAGATTTGGACAGACAGCGATGTCGTCGGGAGTATGCTCTTCAGTTGGAAGATGACTTGCGATGGCTTGGACTGGCGTGGGACGAAGGAGGTTTGTCGGGCAGTGGCAGTTGCTCTTATGTCCAGAGCGAGCGTGATGCTCTATACGAAAGGGCTTTTGACATGTTGAAGAGTGGCGGATTAGTATATCCGTGTTATTGCAGCAGAGCGGACCTTAGGGCAGCGAGTGCCCCTCATGCGTCGGACGGCATAACGCCATATTTGGGGACGTGTCGTCATTTGTCGGTCGAAGAACAAGAGGCAAAGTCGTTGGAACGCAAACCTTCGTATCGTTTTGCAATGCCAAGTGGAGAGATGATGTTCGTAGATGGCAATTACGGAGAGTGTTGTTTTGATATGCAACGGGATTGTGGAGACTTTGTAGTGCGTAGGGCGGATGGCAATTTCGCATATCAGTTGGCCGTTGTCGTTGACGATGCGCTTATGGGAGTAACGGAGGTTGTCCGAGGGTATGATTTACTCTCGTCGACACCGCAACAGATATTGCTGTACAGGGCATTGGAATATGCGGAGCCGACTTTTTATCATCTGCCATTGCTTGTGTCGAAGAGAGGACAGCGTCTGGCAAAACGTGATGAAGGTACGGACATGGGGTATCTTCGTGAACATTATACTCCACAACGTCTCGTTGGACATATTATGTGGCTTGTCGGTCTGAATGCAAAAGATGAACCTATGACACTTGATGAGGCATTGTCCGTCTTCGACCCAAAAGTCATGCCGAAGGAGAATATTACTGTGGTTTGAATGGCACTATTTCGGAGCTTTGCTGTAAAGTATGATGCCGATGATGGCAAAGACGATGTTTGGAAGCCATACTGCAAGTATAGCATTCATGTTGCCATTGACAGCAAAAGTCGTTGACAATGTAAGGAAGAGTATAAAGATAAAGCTCAGCACTAATCCCAATCCGATGTGCAGTCCCATGCCACCGCGAGTCTTGCGAGAGGCGAGTGAAACACCAATGAGTGTAAGTATGAACGATGCAAACGGTGTCGCATTGCGTTTGTAATACTCTATTTCAAATTCTTCTGTATTTCCGATGTTGCGACGTTGCAGTTCGTTGATATGATTGACGAGTTCCACACTTGTTAGCATCTCGTAGGATTTGCGTTCGTTTTTAAAGTCGCTCGGAACAATGTTTATTACGGAGTCTATCTCTTCTCCTTTTTCTATGATATGTTCGACACCGGTTTCGTCAAATTTCCAATGTGTGTAGTTTTTGAGACGCCAATTGCCTTGTATGGAGTCGTAGGTGATAGTCTTTGCGTAGAGGCGCGAAACGAGCTTTTTGCCGTCGAATTTCTCAATGTTGAATCTGTCGCCTGTCTCGCGGAACGAGTAGTAACGTCCCATGTAGACAAAGACTCCGGGTTCTATTTGCATGTGCATGTCGCTAAGTCCTGTCTCTCGTCGGCTTTTGACATAGGTGTTTTCAAAGTCGATGCGTGTTCGGTTGGCAATAGGGATAACCATGCTGCCTAACAAGAAGGTGATGATGGCTATGATCGCTGCCCCGAGGAAGTATGGGTACATAAGTCGGCGGAAACTCACTCCGCTGGAGAGTATGGCTATTATCTCTGTCTGGCCAGCCATCTTAGAGGTGAAGAATATCACGGATATGAAGACCAAAAGAGGCGACAGCATATTGGCGTAGTAGGGGAGAAGGTTGAGGTAATAGTCGAAAATGATGGCATCTATAGGTGCGCTCGACTCTAAAAAGTCGTCGTACTTCTCCACGAAGTCAAATACTATCACAATGGCCAAAATTAGAGCCACGATGAAAAAGAATGTTCCAAGGAACTTCTTCAATATGTATAAGTCAATCTTCTTCACGATTACAAAGGTAAGACTATTTGGTCAAATTATGATACATGCCGAGTAAAATTGACACAGAAGAGGTCGGAGCATCATAGCTTGAAGTTGAACTGAGCCCGCAATCCCCATGTGGGCGCATTGACAAAGTTCTTTTGAGTCAGTCGATAAAGCGCGTCTACACGGAAGAATCGTAATATGTTGTCTACTCCGATGTTGAATTCTATATATCCGCCATTTATGCCACTTACTTTGTCGGGCATGTCAAGCATTGCTAAGTGACGGTCGGAGAGAGAACCCAACATGGCTTTGAACCCGATGACTTCGCGTAGTCCCGAACGGTGTAGGTATGGTATTTTGTGGAACAATTTGCCGTTGAGGAAATAATCGACGTAGGCGTAGATATATTTATCGTTGCAGAACTCCAGATAGTTCATCATGTTGAAGTCGTAGGTATAGAATCCGAAGGTCTTGTTGCCTCGTGGTATCTCGAGCATGGAGTATGGCAAAGTCCCGAAGTACATTCCACCTTCGAGGGCGTAGTTAAACTCTGTTTGCCCGATATACACTTTGTGCTTGAGGGTGGAGTGAATGCGAGCATATTGTCTTTCGACATCAGCTACACGTGTATTACCTGCGGCTATGGTAAAGTGTATGATGGGGAAGTCTGTCGACATGTAGACACGTTGCATGCCGTCGTCGATGTATTTTTCGTTGAAGCTAAAACGTGTGTCGATGGCTACTTCTTGTCTCATGACACGTTCTACGGGGGTGCCGTTTTGGGAGAATGGGTAGTATTTGGGAGAGTATTGCCATTGTGCCGTTGCGGACAGACTGCTTGATATGCCAGTTATCCATTCATGGTCGTATTTCAGTTTTAGTTTGCGTTCGTACATCAGTTCGTCTATTTCTTCGCGTTTGAATATCTGTGCAACGACGTTGGTTTCTGATGTGGTGAGCATATTCTCGTAGAGGTAGAGTATATTCTCGTTCTCGCCAATTTTGACGATGCGGTCGTAGTATGTTATTTCCAAGGCTCTACGGAATGGTGTATCGAACTTGTAGCCTATTCCGCCTTGATATGTAGGACGGGTGTTTTTGAAGCCGTAGCCTATGACACCCATGAACATCCATTTTTTGCTTATTTCTTTACTTGTTCGCAGCCCGAAGCCGAGGTGCAGACCTTCTATCTTGTTGGTATTGAACATTTCGGCATACGGGCCTATCTCAAAGTGTCCGAGGTCGAGAAATCCTGTCATGGCGAGTTTGGCCATGAGGTTGAAAGTCTTCACAGAGCCTACGTTATTGAGAGAGTCTATGGCGTTGTTGCTGTCGATGTTTTCTTCTGACAGTTCGGCATGTCGCATGTCTTGCCAGAAGGTCTCGTCTTGTTCTTTATAGTTTGGAGCTTTGATCGTCTCATAGGCAAGTGCTTTTGCGCTCAAAAATAGTGGGTCTTCTTGATTTAGTTTGACGTTGCGTTGCGAATTGTACATATTGCACTTTATCTCTAAACGTTTCTTCTCGGAGTTGACGGGCATATAGTCAACGTGCATTTCCATCTCGTTGGTTCCGAAGAATGGCAGAGAGTCGTTGATGAATTGGTAGGTGCTATTGATGGTGAATTTCTTAACGAAGTTGATGTTGGTATATTTTGGCATGGAAGCATCGATGCGCATTATGGAGTGGTGCTTTGTCTCGATGTCCATTGTGCCGATGAATGACTTATCGCCTTGGCTCTTAGGACGAAACTTTACGGTGTATATCTTCGTTGAATCTGCCATATAGCAACTGTCAGTAATGTAGTATTTATAGTAGTGAAAAGCATTGTCGGCAATAGGACTGACAAAGCCGAGTCCGAAAAGTTTTACGACGTTTTCATAAAACGATACTTCCGTATCCATTGCACTCGAAAAACCTCCTATCTCGTATTGTTTGAAGATGTCTATGCCTTTTGTGTTGTCGCCGAGGATGGTCGATTTGAGTTTGCGAGGATTCTTTTGTGTTTCATTGAGGGATATTGTTTCTGAAAAATAGACGGGCAAGTAGCGATTGCTGTCAGCGTCAATGCGCATAAGATCTTGGGCATTCTTTAAAATCCAGTTTCCTTGAGCCTTGTTGCTGATGTTGTTAAGAGCATATTCCCAGCGAGAGTATTTTTCGAAAGAAGTGCGTTCGTACTGAGTTGGGTCGTTTCGTTTCTTGTTTGCAATGACCTTTCGCATTAGTCGTCGCGGAGCGTCGTCGGGGCTAATTAAGATTTCGCTTATGGCGTATGTTTGCGACACCATATCGATATAGTTTGTATCGGCACGAAGTTCGTTTAGCGGTAGGCTTATGGTGTGATAACCCATGACGTTAAACCATAGCGAGTCGGTACGGATAGGCAGGTTGATAGTGAACTTTCCGTCGAAGTCGCTCACTACGCCAATCATTGTTCCTTTGATATAGATATTCGATAAAGGCAGAGGTTCCCCAGTGTCTCGGTCTACTACTATTCCGGTGATTTGCTTTTTTATTTTCTCTTGAGCCAAAGAGTCGTAAGCAAAAGATAGGCACACCAGAAGAATAACAAGTGTTATTATCTTATTTCGTTGCATTCAAAGTTGTCATTGTTATTTGAGATGCAAAGGTACTCGTTTTTTCTTTTCGGTTTTCTAAGTTAATGTTAAGGTTTCCCAAAAAGGACAATCTTATAGAAATAGAAGCTGTTTAGGTTTTGCCAAGTGGGCATTCTAAACAGCTTCTATGTGACTTTTATTGGTTGAGTATTAAGTATGCCACATATCCTATGTATGCCAAAGTTAGGAGCACGCCTTCAGCTCTAGATATCTTGTAAGAGGTTCGAGCAAAGAACCATATCAGCAGAGAGCATGCAAGTTGTACGATGAGGTCGATAGTTGTTATTCCGCCCATTTCGAGAGGTGTTATTGTTGCGCAAATGCCTAAGATGAAGAAAATGTTAAAGATGCTGCTTCCTACCACATTTCCGATAGCCATGTCTGTTTTGCCTTTTAGTGCAGCGGCCACGGATGTCGCAAGTTCTGGAGTTGATGTCCCTATGGCAACGATAGTAAGTCCAACGATAGATTGGCTTACGCCGAGAGCCAAAGCAATGTTTGAAGCCGAGTCTACGAAGAAGTCGCCACCAAAGATAAGACCAGCCAAGCCTATTATGATAAAGAGAATCGATTTCCATATAGGCTGAGGTTTGATGTTTGCTTGTTCATTGGAAGTGCCTTGCGATGATGGATTTTTCTTTGCTACAAGTAAGGTGTAGTATAGGAATGTAATCATTATACAAAGTAAAACCAATCCGCTTTGTCTGCTTATTATATTTGTTTCTTGATTGCTTATGATTGTTCCGGAAGCTACGATGAAGAGCAAAGTGGCTGCTAATATTGACCAAGGAATATCTTTTCCAACAACTTGTCGGTCAACGGCGAACGGTTTTATCATTGCTGTCACACCTAAGATGAGCAAAACATTGGCAATGTTGCTGCCGACAACATTACCTACGGCTATTTCAGATAATCCGTCTATGGCTGATATTGAGGATACGACAAGCTCGGGTGTCGATGTTCCAATGCCTACTATTGTAAGGCCAATAATCAGTTCTGATACGTTAAACTTACGTGCTACGTCTGAAGCACCGGTAGTAAGCCAATCTGCACCTTTTACAATAAGAACTAGTCCTAATATTAGTAGGAGAATATCTGTGATAATCATGGTCATGGCCAGTATTATTATGAGTTGTAAAATAATGCGAAGATATATCTTTTTTATAAGACAATATGACAAGTTGTGAAAAATATCATTTTGCGCAATTGGGGTTGTTTGTATTGGTAACTCTTATATGCCTAAAAACAAAATTCCTCGTAATTCTTTGAAAACTACGAGGAAACTCTTGTGGAGCTGTGGGGAATCGAACCCCAGTCCAAACAAAGAAGCCATACGCTTTCTACATGCTTATTCAATCTTTGGTTTTCGTGCTTAGCGTGGGGATTGACACCCGAACTAAACCTTAGCTCTTTAGAAACTTCATCGACCATTAAGAGCAAACGATCAACTATCCCCAATTTTCCTGTGCCTCTGTACCAAACCGCCTTGAGGAGTGGGCATTTGAGAGACATCTCGTTTCAGACTCTTAGCCCGAAATAAAGCCTATCTACTGTGCTTCGATTAGGCAGCGAGAGCATAATTAGTTTCGCCAGTTATAAGTTCGTAACCCGAGATTAAAGAGCCAGCATTACGACGCTCTGCATGCTTACGTACCACTTTGCAATGCTGTCAAATCCAGGTCAACCCCATTACTTTGTAATACGTCGTCTACGTCTGCAAATGTATATGCTTTTTTTGATTAATACAAGTTGTTTTGTGAAAAATAATTTATCACGTCTTTATCTGTGAAATACATAACACATTTGTTGTTTTTTACCCATTGTCTGATTTGTGTAGAACTGATGTCCAACTGTGGGGCTTCGACGATTTCTATGTGTGTATTTTCCGGTTTTGTGATGTGGTATCCGGGACGCGGATATACTATTATGCGGTAGTTTTTTATGAGTGTTTCAGCTTCTTTCCAGCGGTTCAGACCGCCTAAGTTGTCCCCTCCCATGATGATGGAGAACTCGCAGTCGGGATATTCTCGTTCTAACGCTCGCATGGTGTCGATGGTATATGATGGAACGGGGAGTGCCGTTTCTATGTCGCAAACTTTTATTTTTATGTTGTCTCCAATTGCTATGCGTGCCATGTTGATACGATGTGAGACGTCTGCCAACTCGTTGTTTTGTTTGAATGGGTTTTGAGGACTTACGACAAGCCATACTTCGTCGATGTCGGCGTAGTTGACCATGTGTTGTGCCAACATCAAATGTCCCATGTGAATGGGGTTGAACGAACCGAAGAAGAGTCCAACTTTTGTCATTGTTTTGCAGTTGTTAGTTTTCGAGGAATCTCTTCACGATATTCTCGACTTCTTGTTTGGCTTTGTCGAGGTTGTCGTTGATTATCACCTTGTCAAACTGTGGGGCAAAGTTTAATTCGTATTCGGCTTTAGCTAATCTTTGTTCTATCTTTTCTGCACTGTCTGTGCCTCTGTTTTCAAGTCGTTTGCGCAGTTCGGCAACAGATGGAGGTTGTACAAAGATGCTTAAGGCTTTCTCTCCGAACATCTTTTTTATATTTAAGCCTCCAACAACGTCGACATCGAACACAATGCATTTGCCTTCGCTCCATACTCGTTCGAGTTCGCTTTTTGGTGTGCCGTAGAAGCAACCTTCGTATACTTCTTCGTATTCTACGAATTCGTCGTTCTTTACTCGTTCTCTAAAGTCATCGATGCTGAGGAAGTAATATTCTTTGCCATGTTGTTCTTGTCCTCGTGGGGCACGTGATGTCGCGGAGATGGAGAATCCCAATGGGAAGCCAAGGCTGAGCAGGTGGTTTACTAATGTGCTCTTTCCTGAACCTGATGGCGCTGAGAATATAAGTATTTTGCCGTCCATAATTTTCTAAAGCACGTTAAGTATCTGCTCTTTTATCTTTTCCAACTCGTCTTTCATCTGAATGACAAGTTTTTGTAGGTTTGCTTCGTTGGCTTTAGAGCCAAGGGTGTTTATCTCTCGTCCTATCTCTTGTGCTATGAATCCAAGTTTCTTTCCCGGTTGGTCTTCTATCTCCATTGTTTCGATGAAGTATTTAAGATGTTGTGCCAATCGGACTTTCTCTTCGTTGATGTCGAGTTTCTCTATGTAGAGAATCATCTCCTGCTCTAAGCGGTTCATGTCGGCGTTGCCTTTCATGATGAGTTCTTCGAGGTTTTTCTCGATACGAGCTCTTACTTTTTCTACGCGACCGGCTTCGTACTTAGGTACTTGTGCTAAAAATGAGTCGATGAGAGCTATGCGAGTGCGTAAGTCTGCTTCGAGTGATTCTCCTTCTTTTTTGCGGAAGTTTATCATGTTGTCGATAGCTTCCGAGATTGTATTATAGATTGCGTTCCATTCTTCTTCGTTGAGTTGTGGCTGTTCTACTGTTATTGTGTCCGGTAGTGGCATTATGATACGTAGGAAGTCTGTTTTGTCGCTTTGTTCGAATTCGTCAGATAGTTCTTTCATCTGGGAAAAATAACCTCTTATGACTTCTTTGTTTATTACTACTACTTTTTCGCCCGATTGAGACTCTATGTGAATCGAGAAGTCAACTTTTCCTCTGAATAGTCGTGAGGTGAGTTCTGAGCGTATTTCAAGTTCTTTCTCTCTGTAAAATGCAGGAATGCGGGTGTTTAAATCCATCTGCTTGCTATTGAGAGATTTTACCTCTACGCTTACTTTTTTGTTCGGCAATTCGCATATTGCTTTGCCGTAACCGGTCATTGATAGTATCATTGCTATTTCCTTGTTTTCTGTTTCTTGAGAGCACAAAGTTATAATTACTCTCTTAAATTAACTACTAAATTGTCATTCTATTCGTAGGATACGTGCATCAGTACTCGTCTATAGACGGAGAATATTTTAGATTTCGATACGAATCCCACATATTTGTGGTTGTCTACCACGGGCAGATTCCAAGCTCCTGTTTGTTCGAATTTGTCCATTACGCTTTCCATGTTTTCATCGGTGCGTATAAATGCGGGTGGTATTGTCATGAGCTCTCGGACAAGGGTTGTACCATATAGGTCTTTGTTGAACATTATGCCTCGTATGTCGTTGAGTGTCACTACTCCTATGAGTTCGTTTTTGATGTTTACTACGGGGAATAGATTTCGTTGCGACTGTGCTATTTCTTGAACTAGATGCCCTAATGTGTCGTCGGCGTGTACTATGATGAAGTCTGTCTCTATGACTTTGTCAACGTGCATGAGTGTCAATACGGCTTTGTCTCTCTCGTGGGTGAGTAGTTCTCCCTTTGCTGCTAATGGTTTGGTGTAAATGCTGTATTTTTCAAAACTGCATATTGTCAAGTATGATACTGTTGATGTTATCATTAGGGGAACTAATAGCTGATAGCCATTTGTTATTTCGGCAATGAGAAATATTGATGTCAGTGGAGCGTGCATAACGGCAGACATTACACCGGCCATTCCGGCAAGTGTGAAGTTTGTTGTGGGTATGTCGTGTACTCCGGTGAGATTATTCAAGCCGGCGAAGAAGAATCCTGCTACGCCTCCGATGAACAAACTTGGAGCAAATGTTCCTCCGACACCTCCAGCGCCTGTTGTGGCTGCTGTGGCAAATGTTTTAAACAATAAGACTCCTCCGGCAAAGAGAACCAATGATATTTCTCCTGTGCCCAACATCGCAAAGGGTGAGTTGTTGATTATCTCGTTGGGGTTGTTGCTAAGTAGTTGTGTTATGGTGGAGTACCCTTCGCCATATAATGGCGGGAAGAAGAATATCAGCACGCCGAGAGTGGCTCCTCCGATAATCCATTTTACATAGCTGTTCTTAAAGTGTCCAATCCACTTTTCATACATCCACAAACCACGTGAAAACATGAGTCCTACCAGTCCGGTGAAGATTCCAAAGACTATATAATATGGTATGTTCTCCATTACGAACGGCATGCCGTGTGAGAAGCTGAATTCTACATCTCGGCCCAAGAAATAGTATGTGACAGATGTGGCTGTTATGGCAGAGACAAGCAGAGGTATAATAGAGGCTAATGTCAGATTGAGCATGAGTATTTCCAATGTGAAAATCATGCCGGCTATGGGTGCCTTGAATACACCGGCTATGCCTCCTGCTGCGCCACAAGCTATGAGCAGTGTTATTGTCTTGTAGTCCATGCGGAAAAGTTTGCCGATATTCGAGCCAAGGCTGGCTCCGGTAAGAGCAATGGGGGCTTCGGCTCCGACCGAGCCTCCAAATCCGATGGTAAACGAACTTGCTATTATTGATGAGTAGGAGTGATGACGTTTGATATTGCTGCCTCTTTTCGAAATGGCATATAGTATTTTTGTGACTCCGTGTCCGAGGTTGTCTTTTACGAAATACTTTACATAAAGGAATGTTATTAGTATGCCTATGATAGGGCAGACTAAAAGTAAAACGTTGTAGCTGAGGTTTGAAAAGTTGTCAACGACAAACCATTTTACAAAACCTACGAATAGTTTTAATAGGACTGCGGCCAAGCCACTAATAAGGCCTACAAAAAAACTCAACACAATAACGAAATTGCGCTGTCCGATGTGGTCTATTTGCCAACTTGCAACTGATTCCGAAATGCGTAATAATATTTCATCTATCCTTTTCACGTGTGCAAAAGTAATTATTTACATTGACTAATACGGCATGAATGGAATAATGTTATTGTTAGAAATTCTTAAATCATGCCTCTCTTTTTTTTATATATATTACTTATAAAATGTAAATCTTATAGGCTACCTATTAAACATAATGATGTAAATGGGCAAAAAAAACAGAGGCTTAATAAAAAAAAGTAAGTTAAGGTGTACAATGTAATGAAAAAGTATTTATATTTGCACCATTGAAATAAAATAGAAATAGAAATGCAAAATACACGATATTATTATGGCTCGTTTTTTAGCTTTTTTGGTTTTAACCAAAGATGATGCGGGTCGTATGTGTATATCAATAGTCAAATAAGGATATTAAAAGCCCGCCGAATTTCGGAGGGCTTTTTTGTTGAAATAAATAGTAAAATGATGAAAGAGATAAAACATGTGGCGATACAGGGTGTGGCGGGAGCAAATCATGAGATTGCGGCACGTGAGTTTTTTGATGATTATGATGTGCAGATTGTTCCCTGTCAGACGTTTGGAGAACTTTTCAATGTGGTTCGACAAGATAGATCTCTTTATGGTATTGTGGCTATAGAAAATACATTGGCTGGTTCGTTGCAGGCTAATTATACTTTGCTTTTGGAGTCAGGTTTGACGGTGATAGGTGAGTATAAGTTGCGTGTCAAGCACGATTTGATGGTTTTGCCCGGAGTGAAAATAGAGGATTTGAAAGAAGTGCATTCTCACCCTATGGCGTTGGCTCAGTGCGAGATGTTTTTTCGCAACTATCCGCATATTCGTTTGGTGGAGGCTGATGATACTGCCGGAGCGGCACAGATGGTCAAAGAGCAAGCTCTTGCCGATGTCGGTGCCATAGCGCCGTCGATAGCGGCAGAGAAATACGGTCTTGAGGTGATAGCTAAGGGAATAGAGACGAATAAAAAGAATTTTACTCGTTTTTTGGTCGTAGCCGATAGATGTGCAGAAGAGGTTGATTCTCTTTTGAGAGAGGGTAGAGTAAACCGTTCGTCGGTATCGTTTATGTTGCCTCAAGCCAAGGAAGTGGGTAGTCTTTCAAAAGTCTTGACGGTGTTAGCTTTTTATGGAGTCAACCTTACAAAAATACAGTCGAATCCTGTCGTTGGGCACGAATGGGAATATCTGTTTTACATTGATTTGTCGTTTGAAAATTACACTCGGTATGTTCAAGCCTTAGATGCAGTACGTCCATTGTGCCGTAAGTTGACGGTCTTGGGCGAGTATGAATTGGGACGACAAAGTCATGAAAATTAATGGAATGATAAGTGGAAATACAAAAAAAATACGAATATGATAATTGCACCGGCAAAAAGAGTAAGCGTAGTACAGGAGTACTATTTTTCTCGCAACAATCGTCGTTTGGACTCGTTGAGACAGTCTGGCGTTGAGGTTATTAATTTGGGTATTGGCTCTCCGGATTTGCCTCCTGCGCCAAAAGTTATAGAGACGTTGGCGGCTGAAGCTTCAAATCCTAATGCACATGGATATATGCCTTATGTGGGTATTCCGGCATTGCGAGAGGGATATGCTTCGTGGTATAAGCAGTGGTATGGAGTGAAACTGAATCCTGCTAATGAAATTTTGCCTCTGATTGGCTCGAAAGAGGGTATCATGCACATCATGATGGCGTTTGTCAATGAGGGAGACGGAGTCTTGGTTCCGGACCCCGGGTATCCTACTTATGCGTCGGTGGCACAGCTTGTTGGGGCTCGCACAATAAAGTACAAGTTGTACGAGGAGTTAGAGTGGCAACCAGACTTTGATGAGCTGGAGAAGATGGACCTCTCGGGAGTGAAGATGATGTGGATTAACTATCCCAATATGCCAACGGGAACATCGGCAACTATGGAACTATATAAGAAGATTGTTGACTTCGGTCGCAGATATAACATTCTGATTGTGAATGACAATCCGTATAGCTTTATCCTTCATGAGAGACCTATCAGTCTGCTTGCTGTCGAGGGAGCAAAAGATGTGGCTATAGAGCTCAATTCGATGAGTAAAGCACACAACATGGCGGGTTGGCGTTTCGGCATGGCGGCTGGAGATGCCGAGGTCATCTCTACGATATTGAAGGTGAAGAGCAACATGGACAGTGGAGTCTTTAAGCCCATGCAGATGGCTGCTGTGGAGGCCTTGAAACTTGACAAAACGTGGTTTGATGAGGTCAATGCAGAGTATCGTCGTCGTCAAGTCTTGGCTTTTCAGATAATGGATTGTTTGGGTTGTAAATACAATGTCAAGCAGGGCGGACTTTTCGTTTGGGCGCGTATCCCCGATTCATGGGAAAGTGCAGAGGCTTTGTCGGATAAGGTGCTTTATGAGACAGGAGTTTTCATCACACCCGGATTTATCTTTGGCAGTCAGGGTGAGCGTTTCTTGAGGATATCGCTTTGTGCCAAAGTTGAGGTCTTCGAAAAAGCTCTTGAGAAGATTAAGAAGTTGGCTTGATTCAGTCGAACAACATTCTCGCAGCAATAAAAAGCGACTTGAAAACTTTAAAATAATTTGAAATAATAACATCGAAAAGATAATAAAAGATATGGAAAAGCAGTTGGATTTAGAACCGATAGTATTCCCGGGCGTAGAGATGACACGTCCCATAATTATAGCCGGACCATGTTCGGCAGAGACAGAAGAGCAGGTAATCAACACCGCATCGTTGCTTGCAGCCAATGGGGTGAAGATATTTCGTGCCGGTATATGGAAACCACGTACTCGTCCCGGAGCATTTGAGGGCGTAGGTTCGGAGGGATTGCCTTGGTTGCAGCGTATCAAGAAGGAGTTTGGAATGCTCACCTCTGTCGAAGTTGCAACGGCTCATCATGTGCACGAGGCTATCAAATATGGTGTCGATATGGTATGGATAGGAGCACGTACTACCGCCAATCCTTTTGCTGTGCAAGAAATAGCAGATGCTTTGCGTGGCACCAATATGCCGGTGATGATTAAGAACCCGGTAAATCCAGATTTGGAGCTTTGGATAGGAGCTTTTGAACGACTTAATAGAGCCGGTATTAAGAAGTTGGCGGCTATACACCGCGGATTCTCCATTTACGACAAGAGCCGTTTCCGCAATCACCCAATGTGGCAGCTTCCTATTGAATTGCATCGTCGTATACCCGAGTTGCCTATCATCACCGACCCAAGTCATATCACGGGCAATTGCGACCTAGTGCATGAAGTATCACAGCAGGCTATGGACTTGAATTTCGACGGACTTATCATCGAGAGCCACGAATGTCCGGCTCGCGCATGGTCCGACGCCAAACAACAAGTGACGCCAGCTCACCTAAAGATGATTCTTGACAGCCTTATCTTGCGTGACCATGCCATAGCAGACAAAAATCGTGAGAGCCTTGACGAACTTCGCAAAGAGATAGACAAATTGGATAATCGTCTTCTCGAGACATTGGCAGCTCGTAAAGAGATTTCAGAACTTATAGGCAAATACAAAGCCGAACATGGCATTACAATCCTTCAGACTCGCCGTTACGATGAGCTATTGAAGACACGTCAGGAACAAGCAGAGAAACATGGCTTGAACACGGAATTTGTAGTCAAGGTCTTTGAGGATATTCACGAGGAGTCGGTGGCTATCCAAAATGAGATAATGAACAATTTCGACAAAAGATAAAAGATATGAGAATATGTATAATGGGTGCGGGAAAGATGGGAAGTATCTTTGCTGATGCACTTTGCCTGCAACATGAAGTGGCTATCTATGACAGAGATATACGTCGTTTGCAGTATGCCTTTAACACTCGTCGATTGGCTTCCTTTGAGGAGATACGCGACTTTGCACCGGAGTTGCTCATCAATGCCGTGACTCTCAAATATACCATTCAGACATTTGAAGAGGTACTGCCCTACCTGCCTCAAAACTGTATGATATCGGACATCGCATCTGTCAAGACGGGCTTTCAAGAATTCTACGAGAAGTGCGGACATCCCTACGTATCTACTCACCCGATGTTCGGACCTACGTTTGCCAATCTCAGAGAACTGCGTCGTCATCATGCTATCATCATAAGTGAGGGCGATCACCTCGGAAAAGTCTTTTTCAAGGACTTCTATGGCACACTCGGGTTGAACTTGCACGAGTATACGTTTCAAGGTCATGACGAGACAATAGCATATTCGCTTTCTATACCGTTTGTATCTACTATGGTATTTGCAGCGTGTATGAAGCATCAAGACGCTCCGGGAACGACCTTTCAGAAGCATTTCGATGTGGCAAAAGGAGTCCTTTCTGAAGATGACTTTTTGCTCTCGGAGATACTCTTCAACCCATATACACCTGAGCAAGTGGAAAAAATACAAGACCAAATGTCGCATCTGCTCGAGATTATTAAAAAACGCGACTCTAACGCCATGAGCGAATATCTTTTAGTCCTTAGAAAAAACATCGAAGAACGCTGAAAAAATAATTTGCGCCGATACAGAGGAGAGTTGTGGATTTATAATCTGCAGCTCTCATCTCTTGTTATGTCGTGCCAGAAAAGAGACTCTCGCTACAAAGTAGTCGAGAGTAATGTCATATTGTCGATGTTCCTTCGTTGTAGTGCCATTGATTGTAGGAATACAATGCGTTCGACTTTTTGTGGAAAAAGTCGAACGCATAGCGAAGTCACAACGGAGAAATAACGGAGGTAGAGCAGAAAAAGAAAGGAAATCCAAAAGCAAACAATTACTAAGTTGATATTGCTCAAGAATGAAACTAAAAGATATAGACGTTCGTAGAAAAACTTGTTAATAACAAAGCAAAATAAAATCATGAAAACACTAAAAGGAACACAGACTGAAAAAAATCTTCTGACATCATTTGCAGGAGAAAGCCAAGCTCGTAATAGATACACTTTTTTTGCATCGAAGGCGAAGAAAGAGGGCTATGAGCAGATAGCAGCCATATTTATGGAGACAGCAGAGCAGGAGAAAGAACATGCAAAACGTATGTTCAAATACTTGGAAGGAGGCTCAGTGGAGATAACGGCCTCGTTTCCAGCCGGAGTGATAGGCTCGACACTTGACAACTTAAAGGCAGCGGCTGCCGGAGAGAATGAGGAGTGGTCGGACGCTTATCCGCAGATGGCAAAGACAGCGCGTGAAGAGGGCTTTGAGGAGATAGCGGTGATGTATGAGATGATATCGATAGCGGAGAAAGGACATGAGGCTCGTTATTTGAAACTTGCTGAGTTGTTGGAGACTCATACAATGTTTAAGAAAGATGGCGAGGTGTATTGGCAATGTCGCAACTGTGGCTTTATCATCAAAGACACGGAAGCCCCTTTTGAGTGTCCTGCGTGCAAGCACCCTCAAGCATATTTCGAGGTGAAGAAAGAGAATTATTAGATGTCTTACTAATGTTGTAAAGATGATACGGAGAGTCATATTTAGCATAATGTTTTCGGTCATTTTGGTATCATGTGCAACAGATACTTCGTCGTCGTTGAATTCTGTTTCGGCCGAAGAATTCTCTCGGATTATGGAAGAAGAGAATGGAGTTCAAGTGTTGGACGTTCGTACGGAGAGTGAATATTTGAAAGGACATTTGCCAAATGCATTGAATATCAATATACGCGATACGGCTTTCCATAGTAGGGTGTTGGAACTTTTAGAGAAAGACAGACCTGTGGCTGTTTATTGTCGCAGTGGCAACAGAAGCAAAGTTGCGGGAGCAATACTTGTAGATATGGGATATGAGGTCTATGAACTCAATTCGGGTGTTGTAGGTTGGACTGGAAAGGTTGAGTATTAGAAACACAACGAAGAAAAAACCAAAATAACATATATGAGAGGAGAAGAGATAGGTGAGGCTGAAAAGTCTCACCTTTTTTCGTGTGAGGATAGTTCGAGACACGGATAGAGGGAATAGGCATTTGATACACTCTCTTATATTTCGAATGCCGTTCGAAAAGGGTCGAAACGACAAGCGTTTGATAAAGTATGACGTCTATCGGATATCAGTCTCGATAATACGCAAGTTGCTTTATGGCAGTAGAATTTTGTAATAAAATTCAAACTGCTATAAAAAATGTCTATATTTGTAGATTTGAAAATGTTATGTAGTTATGATTGTATATCCTAATGCAAAGATAAACTTAGGCCTGAATGTTGTAGAAAGACGCCCCGATGGCTATCATAATTTGGAGAGCGTATTCTTTCCTGTAGAGATATGTGATATGTTGGAGATTATAGAACTTGGAGAGGGAGAAGGAGATTATGAATGGCGATGTGAAGGTTTGAGTGTAGAATGTGATCCGGAGAAGAATATATGTATCAAGGCTTTCCGGCTTTTGCAAAAAGAGTTCTCGTTGCCACGTTTGGGGTTCTATTTATACAAGAAGATACCTATGGGAGCCGGCATGGGTGGCGGTTCTGCTGATGGTGCATTTGTCTTAAAAACATTAAACCAGATGTTTGAGTTGGGACTATCGAGGGAACGGCTGGTGAAATTAGCGGCGCAGATAGGTGCTGATTGTGCTTTCTTTATTGAGAATGAACCGGCGTATGCCTCGGGAATAGGCGACGAGTTAGAGCCATTTGACGTGGACTTGAAGGGACGTTGTCTTGTCGTGTACAAGCCGGAAGTGCATGTATCAACAGCAGAGGCATATAAAGGAATTGAACCAAAGAAAGCGCAAGAGAACGTCAGGGATATACTCCGTCGTCCGATAGAGGAGTGGAAGCACAGATTGGTCAATGACTTTGAGGAATCGGTATTTAAGAATCACCCCGAAATAAAGGCAGTGAAAGACATGATGTACGAACGAGGAGCAATCTATGCATCAATGTCGGGCAGTGGTTCGGCTGTTTACGGAATATTTGATGAAGAAGTAACTATTGAGGGTGGAATAACGTTGAAATTATAGATGAGTGTTATAGAATCGAAATATCATATCAGTAGAGAGAAAATGACATTCTTGAGCGGTGTCTGTAGGATATTGCAAAGAGTTAAGTGTGTCGTTACGCTTGTGGCGATGCTCTTGAGCATGATATTTTCGGTCGGTGTTAACGCTCAGAGAGATAACAAGTTGTTGCAGGAAGTCTTCTTTCAGTCGGTCGATTCGGTGCGTGTGAGCATGTTGAAGATAGACATGACCAATGCGCGTCGATGGATGGACTTGGCCCTGATGTCGATATGCGACAGTGATACATATCATACGTACAAGTTGTTGGATTTCAACATGACAATGATGCGGCAAATGTCGCCTGCGCAGAAGTCGATGATAGAGGAGACGGGTAACTATTTCTTGGATAGGACGGATACTGTGGCGTGTTATGCGCAAGGCTGTTATTGGTACACATTGGCGAGTTGCAGTATTTTTGAGAATACGGAAAACGCTGAGATGTATTACACAAAGGCGGAAGATTTGCTTCGTTCGGGAGGTTTCAACTCATTTGCCAATCAGTGTCAGTTGTTCAAGACAGAAGCCTTAATAAGAGCGTATAAATATGCAGAAGCGGCGTCGTTGGCACGAAGTCTATTAGACAAAGAACAAGGAGTGTTGGCGAGAGAGATACGCTATTTTTCATTGTTGCAGTTGTACAAGATATACACCCAGATGCGTATCATGCCGATGGTGGAGTACTACGGCAGGTTGATAGAACGAGAAGGTATTTACGCCGAATCGCTCAGGTATGAGTTGCGTTATCTGCAACGTAAGATATGTTATCTGATATATCTAAATGATGCCGATGAAGCTTTTCCGCTGTGCAAACGTCTGACACAGATTGCAGAATTGCTCAAAATAGAGGGCGGAGAATGGAATGCCAATCTGCTGTATGCACGTCTTTTGGTGATGGATAAGCAATATGCAGAGGCAACGAGATGTATTCAGAAATGTTATGAACTTTACGAAGAAGTGAAATCATCGCTTCTATACGACCCATATTTCTCAAAAGAACACCTTAAACTAATACACTCGATGCTCAAAGTAGCAAAGGGAGATGCCGACGGAGCACTGGAATTGCTGTCATCTATAGATGACAACTCACCGGTATTTGGAGTATATGACATTGTCACAGAATATTATCATTGCAAAGAACAGTGTTACAACCTCAAGGGCGACTATGACAATGCCATCATAAACTTGGAGCGAAAAGATATGTACTCCGACTCGATAGTGGCAGATCACACAAGACAACGTTCCAATGATTTGGAGGCAATGTATCGTGATGATTCGACGATATTGGGTCATAAAGCACAACTCATGGAGCAGGAAGTTGCGTTGCTGAATTTGCGCATGAAGTTGGTGATAGGCATATCGTTGCTGATAGTATTTACGTTGGCATATTACGCATTTCGAATAGCATACAGACGCAGAGAGAAAGTCCGCAAAGCACAATTGTCGAAAGAAATGAACATATTCTTGGAACATGAAGTGGCGCGTCAGACGGAAGAACTTTTGCGTCAGTCCGCATTGATACGCAGTCGAAACAATGATATCATGCTCAGTCAGTTATATGCACAACGTATTCAGCATGGTATTTTACCGCCATTGGACAAGGTGAAGTTTGATGGAATTGCGAACTCGTTTGTGATATTCAGTCCGATAGAGACCGTCAGTGGAGACTTCTACTGGTACGACAAAGTTGGAGACAAAATAGTAATATGTTGCGCCGATAGTTCAGGACACGGCGTGCCGGGAGCCATGATGTCAATGGTCGGAATGACATTGGTGTCGGAAGTCGTGCGACGCAAGCCCAATAGCGACTCGTCGGAGTTGATGAACACCATAAACGATGACCTCTTGCGTATGATGCCGGATTTGAGTTGGCTCGATGGCATAAATATGTCGTTGGTTGTTATAGACACAGCAAAAAAAGTGCTCGACATAACGTTGGCCCGTCATAATACGCTGTACTTCAGTCTCGGCGAAGCCGACTATATCAGAGGAACGAAACGACGTGTGGGAGACCGTCTGAAACCTGTGTGCGACCGAAAGTTCCAGATGTTTCGCATAGAGTACGAACACGGAGACAGCCTCTACCTATACACCGACGGTATAACAGAGTTGTTTGGAGGAAAGAACGCTGAAAAACTGAAAATAACAGGATTTAGAAAGTTGTTGGAGAAAGCAGACAAAGAGCCTGTAGAGAAGAGAGAACAACTGATAAAAGACGGAATAAAAGACTGGTGTGGAGAATTGGCTCAGAATGATGATATATTGATAATAGGATTGCAATTGTAGAATATGAGAGCACTGAAAGATATAGAGAGAAGAATATCGGCATGTATTGGCTTGGCGATGATGGTGACTCTTGTATTTAGCTGTAGGCACGAGTCGCAAGAGACACAACCCACTATAGCTATGTACATTGCCGAAGTCGATGATTTGTTGGAACAATCAGACGGAGATAGTGCTTTGGTACTATTGGAAAAGGCCAAAATGTTGGCAACGACATCAAAAGAAACAGCCGAGATAGAACTTAAAGAGGCTCAGACATATCATTACATAGGCGATGAGATAATGTCAAAGCACATGGTGTGTCGTTGTATGATGTACTATGATACGATAAATGTCGTCACAGAGGCAGACGTAACAAACAAGATAAAAGCCTTGAACCTATATGCCGACCTGATGTTGCTGAGCAGAAATGAAAACGAGGCCATGCGTTCGCACATGCGTATAGTGTCATTGGCAAAGGAAATAAATGATATAAAATCGTTCGTGCGTAGCAGAAAATACATCTCCGACGTGGAGAGTGAGCAGGGAAACTACATGTCAGCGCTCGAAGGGTATTTGGAAGTATTGCCATACACAGCGGAAGAAGAGAAATTTAGATTGTACACATCGTTGCAGAATGCATATTTCTCTATCGGCGATGCCATAGAATCAGAACGTTATCTCAAAGAAATGCGAAACGAAGTTGACGAAAATGATATATACGGCAACTGCGTGGTGCTCTTTGCCGAACTGGGCTATTATAACTTAGTGAATGATAGAGATAAAGTGCTGTCGTGTGTCAATGAAATGAAACACTATGTAAATATCCCGGAATTATCGAAATACTACGAACTCCATATAGAGACAGCCTTGGCTGACTATTACATAGGTATCAACAACAGAGATTCGGCCGAGACATTCGTCAATAGAATGATGGATTTTGAGGAGAGTGTAGTCTCTGATGTAGATCTATATCGACGTTTGGTCTTGACACGCTGGTATCTGTACGAAAAAATGTATGATAAAGCATGGAACGTCCTATGTGAGAAAGATGCAGAAGTCTATAAACGTGAAAATGTCAATCTCTACAACAAATATATGAATCTGTTGTCGGAATATTATGACGGTATAGGACAGGAACGAAAAGCCTATGAGATAAAGAAGATGTTCCATATCTACAACGACTCTCTGACAAGCGAAGCCATCAGTCATAATATGGCATACAAAATGCTGACATTGCGACGTGATACGACAATACTCTCTCAACGTGTCATAATGGCGCAACGAACCCAGTCTATCGACCGTCTGTATCACATGCAGATATATTGGATAGTCGCAGCAATACTCCTTTTCCTGATAGCCTCTGTGAGCTACTTTACAATCCACATGCGCCGATTGAAAAATCGACATAAAAAGATGGAAGAAATGAACGACACATTGCAATACGAAGTAATGCGTCAGACAAATATGCTACGCCTGCAGAGTGAAGAACTGAGACAAAAAAACGAAGGATTAAGGAGTGAAATCGTGTACGCAAGCAAATTGCAACAAGATGTATTGCCGGACGAGAGCAAACTCGATATACCGAGTATCGTAGGACACTTTATCTTGCACAAACCGTGCGACATGATAAGTGGAGACTTCTATTGGATAGGAACGATAGACAATAAAATATTGCTCTGTTGTGGCGATGCAACGGGACACGGTATCCCCGGAACATTCGTGGCAATGGTATGTACAACAATATTGAACGACCAATTATACACATTGGAAGAGAAAACCCCATTGGCACTTATCAATGGCTTGGATAAGAACATAGGACTTGTCTTGCAGAACAACGAAGACGTGCAGATAAACGACAGTGTCGACCTTTCGATGTTCTGCATAGATATTAATACTGGAGAAGCTGTAGCCGTATTGGCGCGACACAAACTATACATCGTAAATAAAGATGGAGAAGTGACAAGCGTAGCGGGAATAAAACGAAGTGTTGGTGACACTGATGTTAAGATATTGCAACGAGATTTCGAAGAAGTTAAAATCGACTTGCAAGACGGAGATGCTGTATATTTGACAACAGATGGATTCGAATCGCAATTCGGAGGACCAACCAACACTAAAATGAAAAGAAAAAACATGTTGGAAAAGTTTGTCGAAATACGCAATATGCCAATGTCGGAACAACGAGAAGTGCTAAATAACTACTTCGAGGAATGGAAAGGAAACAACGAACAGACAGATGATGTCTTAGTAATAGGTTTGAGGATAAAAAAAAGTTGAACAAAAAAAACACCCACAAAATATGAAAGATGAATATTCAGATTTGATAGTAATCCTACAGCATCAAAAAGAGGGCTTTTCTCTGCGGGATTTGCTTATAGGTATGCAAAACTACTATCTCGAGGCAGCAGAAAATGGCGTGCAGTTTATCACGGGCGAGGACTCTTTGTCTGAAGTAGAGCAGATGTATATCGATTTGGGAAGTTCGTTCTGTAATTTCTCAAAGACAGTAAAAGCCATAACTCTCTCTCTGAAAGCCGGTATAGACGTAATGTCAATGCGCAAACGCATGGAGCAGCTTTCGATAGTCAAAGCAATAGAGGAACAGACGGCAGACAATGAAATGAGCAACAGTTTGCGACTGCTTTTCATTTAGAGACAAAGTAAAAAGGCAAGTCTATTCAAAAAACATTAGTCGCATTGTGCCTTTTTTGATAAATCAACTGAGCAGTGGAAACATGAGTCAGCCATACTCTGGCGAAAGAGGGAATGAGAGCGTGAAACTTTTGTTGTAGAATAAATTAGAATCTCTAGAATCATCGGCATACAAAAAAATGATATATTTGCATCCGAAAGTAGATAAGTATGCAGATATTAAGTGCAAAATTTGTAGTAAGTAACTCGGTGGCAAAGCAATGCCCGGCAACAACATTGCCAGAGTATGCCTTCATAGGAAGATCTAATGTGGGTAAATCGTCTCTTATCAATATGTTGTGTAACAACGCAACATTGGCAAAGGTGTCAAGTACGCCGGGTAAAACACAATTGATAAACCATTTTTTGATAAACGATAGTTGGCATTTGGTGGACTTGCCGGGATATGGTTACGCCAAAGTTTCAAAGTCGGTGAAAGACAAGTTTCAATCGCTTATCACGGATTATGTGCTCAATCGTCAGCAATTGGCCCTCCTTTTCGTCTTGGTAGATTGCAGACACGAACCACAAAAGATAGACCTTGAATTTATGCGTTTCTTAGGAGAGAACGGAGTGCCATTTTCGATAATATTCACCAAGTCTGACAAGCTGAAACCGGGAGCTTTGGAGCGCAATATCGAAACATACAAACAGGTTATGTTGGAAGAGTGGGAAGAGTTGCCTCCGTATTTCGTAACATCTTCGGCACATAAAGAAGGAAAAGAGGATATATTAAATCACATAGAACAGATAAACGATTCACTATAGTGTCTGCAAAAGCTATATTCAGAGTAATGAATCCTATACTTATGAGTAAGATTAAAATCTTTGCTACTATAATGTTGTATGTATTGAGTGTCACACAGATATACACACAGACCAAACAACATTTTTCCACCCATTCGCCCAAGCGTGAAATGCGCGGAATTTGGGTGGCTACGGTAAACAATATAGACTGGCCTTCTCGTCCGGGACTCTCTGTTCCCGAACTGCAAAAAGAGATTCAGACGATACTTCGGAGAGTGAAAAACATCGGGCTGAATACCGTGTTTGTGCAAGTGCGACCGTCGAGCGATGCCATATACAAGTCGGATAAAGAACCCCTGACTTCGTATCTCGTTGGTGAAGACACAACGTTGTACGGCGACTTCGATGCGTTAATCTATTGGATAGACGAAGCTCATAAAATAGGTTTGGAACTTCATGCATGGATAAATCCCTTTAGAGTGACGCCAAAGCCGGATTTTATAAGGAATGCAAATCATCTGTCATATCAGCATCCAGAATGGATTGTGACGTATGCTGAGAAGCAATATTTAAACCCCGGACTTCCCCAAGCACGAGATTATGTCGCTGATATAGTCGCTGATATTACAATTCGTTATGACATAGATGGGGTACACTTCGACGATTATTTCTATCCCTATCCTGTTAAAGATGAGGTTTTTTCTGACGAGGCGACGTACAAAAAATACAACAGTGCAGGACTTGCTCTCGGCGATTGGCGCAGAGACAATGTCAATCGTGTGATAGAACAGATTAGCAAGACCATAAAAGAGATAAAGCCATGGGTCGCCTTTGGCGTGAGTCCGTTTGGCGTGTGGCGAAATAAAAGCGATGATCAACGAGGCTCGAATACGCGAGCCGGCATAACGAACTATGATGTCTTGTATGCAGATGTCGCCAAATGGATAGAGAAGGGTTGGATAGACTATGTCGTGCCGCAGATATATTGGGAGTCGGGAAATAAAGCCGCAGACTTCGATGAATTGTACAAATGGTGGTCAGAATATAGCAATGCAAAGTCGCAAGTATTTGTGGGACATGCTGTATTTAAAGTCAATTCGAGTGGTGGAGAATGGAGCAATCCGTCAGAAATGCCATCTCAGATTGATAAAGTGAGGGCCGACGAGAGATTGGGTGGCAGTGTTTTTTTTAGCTATCGACAATTTAATCGCGACCTCTTGGGTTTGGAGTCCGTAATGCAAAATACGCTTTACAGCACCAAAGCTCTCTCTCCGCTATTGATGAAATCGCATATAGGGACAACGAAGCTAAAAAAGATAAGACATAAAGGCAACAATCTGACGTGGGAATGTCAAAATGAAGATGTAAGATTCTTTGCGGTATACAGATATGAAAAAGGCGACGACTTCGAGGGTAACGAACATAGATATCTGTATGATGTCGTAGGAGAAGAGAAATTGACGTTGGTGCCATCAGCGGAGAAAAAGAAATATGTATATCGAATAGCAGCCATTGACAAGTTCCGTAATGAGTTGTCAATGTCCAAAAATATTGTTCTGAAACATTAGCCTGTTTTGTTGGAGGCGGGTTCTTGTGTGATAAAGAACATTTGATATTAGGAGAATTGATGTCAAAAACATCATGATGTTGGAGCATAATTGATAGTGGGAAGGGCGAACGATGAAAAATTCATAGAAAAATAATAGCAAATACATTATATATATCTATATTTGCGATACAGAGACCTCAAAATTGGATTTGATAATCAAAATATGTAATTCTATGAAAAAATGTATAGTAGTACTCATAGCAATGATTAGTCTTGTCTCTTGTGAAAAAGACAACACATATATTGTAGAGGGAGTATTGTATGGCGGAGGAAAATTTGAAGGCGAATGGATATATCTTGAGTCATTCATAGATTCGTCAGGAGAACGAGATTCGGCTGTTGTTCATGATGGCAGATTTAGATTTGAGGGAGTAGTAGAAGAGCCTGAAGTATGTATCTTGCGAATGCGTCCCATGATGCGACTTTTTATCCAGGAACTTATCTTTATTAAGGAACCGGGTCATGTGCGAACTCTCTTGAGTAAAGTTAGTTCGGTGAAAGGCACTCCCCAAAACGACTCGTTGCAAAATTGGAATGTCAACAAAGCTAAGATAGATGAGCAGTTTCAAGCTCTCTCAAAGAAGATGAAGAAAGCCAGCGATGAAGAGTATTCAAAGTTGGTGCGCCAATATGATTCTCTCAAAATTTATTTTGATACATATAACGAAGGTGTCGTATCAAGAAACGATAATGCTTTTGGCAATTATATTGACAAATTCTTCAATTAGACGTCGAGAAAGTTTTTTTTTGATGCAAGGAATAAACTACAAAGGGTGAAACGTTAGTTTTGCCCTTTATTGTTTGGTGTCGACGTTGCGAAATGGTATAAAATTTGTACTTTTGTGTCTGCAATGATGAAGAAAGTATATATAGTAATATTATTATTGTTAGGGACTGTTGTTGCATTCTCTCAGTCGTTTACTGACACTCCGAACAAGGGGGAAAGTTTGGGCTCGTTTCTTCGACGCAATGGATATGATTTAGGACGTTACAAATCGAAATTTATTAATCTTAATGAAGGGAAGTTTGGCCCTGAGAATACGCTGAAACTGGGTGTGCGATATACGTTCCCGGATAAAATAGAAGACAGACCGCAGTTACTTTTTGGCTCAAAGTATCAGAAGATAGATGATGTCGACAAATCTTTAAAAGGTGCCGTATATTATTTGGTGTCGGGGCATGGAGGTCCCGATCCCGGAGCTATGACGCGTTTGAATGGTCGTGATTTATGTGAAGATGAGTACGCTTATGATATTGTCTTACGTCTTGGAAGACAGCTGCTTATGCATGGTGCTACAGTGTATTTTGTCATACAAGACCCTAATGACGGCATACGAGATGATGTATATTTGAAGTTAGACGAAGATGAGACGTGTCTGGATCAAGCTATTCCTTTA
The DNA here is from genome assembly GCA_937892255.1 of uncultured Bacteroidales bacterium. Lineage (GTDB taxonomy): Bacteria > Bacteroidota > Bacteroidia > Bacteroidales > Marinilabiliaceae > W3P20-009. The sequence continues at coordinate 50,902 of CALAUL010000049.1, forward strand.
GACCATAACCAACGCCTACGCCAGCGAACAAAGGCAATAAACAATCTGCATAAGAAACACAGAGGACAGTATGAGCGTGCGATATTTATCCATCTTGACAGTCGAGGCAAGAAGGAACAGATAGATATATTCTCGTACCATTGCAAGGGCAGTTCTAAGGGTGAACGTCTCGGGAAGATATTACAGCGTAAGTTCAAAACTAAATACAATCAACATCAGCCCGGACGAGGATTCTCGGGTACTGTGAGTTGGCGTAATCTGCATGTGCTTGTCGACACGGCAGTGCCGGCTGTCTTTCTTGAACTTGGGAACATGCAGAACGATCGTGACCGACAACGTTTTACGGTGCCATCAAACAGAGATGCTGTAGCTCGTTGGATAACAGAAGGTCTGATTGATGATTTCAAAAAGAAATGACATGATGATGTCGTTTGGTGCTTCTGTCGTTTGTTGATATTTGTCTTTGTATTGCCATGTGCAATAGGAGAGTGCGTACTTGCCTCAGTCTTAAATATATCCGGTATTTTTATTCTGAGTATTTGTTTGCCAACTCCCAATATGCCTTGAACATGTGATGTTCAAAGATGTCTTTTGCATTTTTAGGGTGTCTCGTGTGATATTCATCATCGGGCATGAGTATGATGGTATGCCCGCAACGTGCGTAGTTGGCGCAATCTTTAAAGTTGGGAAGGACATATTCGGGTCTTAATTCTTTCAGCATCGATCCTAAGACGTTGCCAAGATATTTTTGAAGTTTTTTCTCGTTCTTAAAACCTGGTATGCCAAGTGTTTTGAACAAGAATTTTATCTTAAATCTATCCGAGAATTTCAATGTGTCGGTCAGTTCATCGACTCTGTCAAAGGGGTTTGTTGTTCTGAAGTCGTCTATTGTCTGAACGCTGAGAGGTGTCTCGGCAACCCAATCGTCGGCATTCACCACGTTGTAGGCCCAGCCTCCTCTTGTCATGTGTTCGTAATGACAAGCAAAGACGTAGTCGCCGGCTTTCGGTGCTGCGCTGCAGTATGTTTTAAACCGTATCTTTGAGGATAATAGTCCATTTGCCTGACGATGTCGCAGATATGCCGTCAATAGAGTGGCTATTGCTCCTCCTTGGCTATGTCCTGTGATGATGAAGTCGTAATATCCCTCTTTGTGACATGAGTCTATTTTGTGTATTATGCTTTCCGACAGACAGAGCATGCCCCCGAGCCAACCGGCATGAACGCAGGCTTCGCTATCGTTGCAGAGCGAGTATTCGAATCTTTTGCCGAGGGTGTAATGTCCTGTCGCCGGTACCATGCCGGCATGAAAATTACCCATCCAACTTACGGGTGTCACAATGCTTCCTCTGATACTTATGGCTAATATCGAGTCCTTGCTTTGCCATAATTCCCATTGATTGTCGAAGCCGACAACGGGTGAAATCCATTGTCTTTCAAATTGTTGGGGTTTCGGAGTGAAGTATATGCTGTCTATGCCCGGGAAGTCCTTGAAATGCGAAGCCATGCATAGGCACTCTTTGTACTCGTCGAGACAGAATCCCGCTGTCATCTTCTGACAGAAGGCGCTTGTCGTGAGTGTTAACAAAGATAGCGATAGTAATATCTTTTTCATATGTTAGAAAGTTTCATTGTGTAAGTTGTGCAAAATTAGCTATTTTTGTGCGAACTTATAGATATAGGAAGATGTTTTTAATAGTTTGTTTGGTCTATCTGTTAGTCATTGTCGGATTATCGGTGGCAATATGGCGTTCTTTAAAATCGTACTGGGCAAAGATACCTGCCGTTATATTGTTGTTGGCAGTGTCGATGATGTTCTTCTTTCAAAGAGCAGTATCGGAAGATAGTCCGCTGTGGATAAGTCGTATGATGTATGTCGTTGGCACAACGTGGCTTGTTGTGGTGTTGTACGGCATTATCATCTGTGCTATATTGTTTTTGGCGCGTCTGTTGTCTCGTCTCAGAGGCAAGACTTCATTTAATCCGTTGTCGCCGTTGTTGGTTGGATTGCTAATTCTGCTTGTGCTTGGTGTGGGATATAAAGTTGCCACAACGCCGCAAGTGGTGAGATATGGTGTGAATACCGACTATATGACAACTGGCGACACGCTTCGTTTTGCCTTAGTGTCTGACTTGCACATGGGATATGCAATAGGGAAGAGCGACATGTCAAAACTCGTCTCTATCATCAACGATGAGGATGTCGACTTTTGCATTATCGCAGGCGACTTGGTAGATGGCGATTTGCGTCCTGTGTTACACGACGATTTGGGTGCTCCGTTGCGAGATATCTGTTGTCCTGTCTTTGCTGTCATGGGCAATCATGAGTATTTGGGCAATGCTGATGTGGCGCAAGAGTATATTAAGAGTTTGAATATCACCTTGCTGAGAGATAGTACCGCTATATTGGACGATGTGGCTATCATAGGCCGTGACGATGTCATGGTGGAGCGTTTCGGACAGAGAGCGCGTAAGTCATTGTCGGAATTAGTTCCTTCGGACAAACTTTCTATCGTTGTAGAACATCAGCCTATGGACATCAAGAGTTGTGCCGAAGTCGGTGCTACTTTATATTTATCGGGACATACTCATGCCGGTCAGGTGTGGCCTATGAGAATGTTTACAAAGGCTATCTATCCGTCGGATTACGGAATGTCAGGTTTTGAAAATACGGTCGGTATTGTCACAAGCGGATACGGCACATGGGGACCGCGTATGCGTTTGGGGTCCAATCCGGAGATTGTCATTGTAAGCCTCACACGCTGAAGTTCTTTTAGTATACACCAGCTATGACAAGTAGCAATGTCAGCGACGTTGTGATGATAGCATTGCGGTGTCCTCCTTCGTTGAGCCATTGTTTTAGAAAGTAGAGTGACAATAGGAAGAGTATGCACTCTGTAATGCTGAACTTTATGTCTGTCGTTATGCTGTAGTCCAACGACGATATATGATGTGCGCATTGGCGGACGAATGTCAATAGGTCATCGACAGGGGCGGCTATCATCTCGGCTGCCGTTATGTTTATTGGCGTTGCTATCATAGCTATTATTGAGCCGATGATGATAGGTGCTATCAATGGAACGGTGAGCAGATTGCTTATGAGAAATAAGTTGGGGAATGTCCCAAAGATGAGCAATATTATCGGCGCTGTCGCTGTTTGGGCAACAAGACTTAATGTCAGTGAATTGTGGATATATCTGAACGGCGGGAACCTAAATTGATACACCTGCGATACCGGCCTATAGAAAAGTAATATCCCCCATACGGCGGCAAAACTAAGCCACAATCCTATAGATGTGATATGCTCCGGCCAGATGGCGAGAATGAGAAAGAGTGTCACGTAGAGTGTCGACAGAGGGTTTGTCTTCCTCTTTCCCAGTCGTACAATCTCGTATATGCTCATCATAAGTGTGGCTCTCACTATCGACGGTGCAAGACCCGTTATTATGGCATAAGTCCAAAGCAAGAGTAATATCAAGAGTGCCGCCATGACGGGCTTTCTCCTAAATGGTATCTTGACGATGAAACTGATGAACATATATATGATACCCACATGCAGACCACTCACGGCCAATATATGCACTATGCCACAGTCTGAGAAGTCTTGTCGTATCTTGTAGTCGAGTTTGCTTTTGTCTCCGAGTATTAGAGCCAACAACAAGCCTATATTCTCGTTGTCATATCCACATTTTATAAGAGCTGTCTCTGTCCATTCTCGCAGGTGATAAATTGCAGAAGGTATCGTAGCTAATTGCGTGGTGTCTTTTTCAAACCTCTCGACGTAAAAACGAAATACCGTGCTGTCTCTGCTGTTGCGGTCGACAGTGCCGAATATCTTGTAATATTCGCCCGGAACTACAAGGTCTATCTCATCGGAGAAGTATGCTGTACCTTCGATGTCGGTGTACAACTTATTGTTTACACGCAGTCTCTCGGCGTTGAAGGCTGCGCTTGTCCTCTCTTCGTTATCTCTTGCGTATCTGTCTATATATCCGTAGGCTTCTCCATCGCCTCTCTCTACAGCTATATCTGTGCTGTTGATGTGGTACGATAGGAGTCCGAACATGGCGAAGTTGACCATCAGCAACAGGCGGTGAAGTGTTTGTAATCTGTACCTCGGACGTAACCATAGTATGACATTGGTCAACGCCAGGCCGAAGGCACATATTGTTATGTGTGAGTCATATCCTTTGGGTGTTACGATTCCTACTGTTATTCCGGATATGAGACAGATAACCGGGAGAACAGATATTCTTTCTGTGGCTTGGTAGTAGTTCATTCTCTTGTCAGTGTGTTTGTTGTTAAAACAAAGATAGTTGTTTTTTCTAATTCTCTTTGTGGTCGTTCTGTTTTCGTTCTGACAGTTTCAAACAAAAGAATGAGACCACTCTTTCGAATAGTCTCATTCCATTTCCGTTGTATGTTGTCAGTCTTTAAATCTTCATGTCCTTTGCCGCTTGAGCTATCTTCTTCTCTGCTGCTTCTCCGGCACTTGCGAAATCTGCTGCCGAAGCCATAGGCACTTTGACTTCAAAGTAGAATTTTATCTTAGGCTCTGTTCCCGACGGACGTACCGACACCTTCGAACCGTCTTCTGTGAAGTACTGTAGCACATTCGATGTCGTAGGCATGTCCATCTTCACCACTTCGCCGGTGATGATGTTCTTCGCCTCCAATGACTGGTAGTCTTTTACCCATACTACTTTCGAACCGCCCATAGTGACAGGTGGTGTCTGACGATAGTCTTTCATGAGTTGGAGTATCTCGTCTGCTCCTTGCTTGCCCTCTCTTACGATGTATATCATCTTCTCCTGCGAGAAGCCGAACTCTACATATATCTCCTTCAAGAGGTTGTAAAGTGATACGCCATTCTCCTTTGCCCATGCTGCTATCTCTGCCATGAGGGCTATTGATGCTACAGCGTCTTTGTCGCGTACGGCGTCGTATGGCAAGAAGCCGAACGATTCTTCTCCTCCGCCAATGTATTTCTTCACGCCTTCCAACTCTCGTATCTTGGCTGCTATCCACTTAAAGCCGGTGTAGACGTCAAATACCTCCACGTTGTTTTTCTTCGCCATCTCTACTATTACCTCTGTCGTTACGATAGTCTTGATGATGAACTGCTTGCCGTCAAGTTTGCCGTTGTCTTTCCATGCCTTGAGGAGATACCATGTGAGGATAAGGGCTGTCTGATTGCCATTGAGTATGACAAATTCGCCCTCGTCATTCTTCACTGCCACGCCCAAACGGTCGCCGTCAGGGTCTGACGCCATTACGATGTCGGCATCTATCTCCTTTGCCTTTGCTGTTGCCATGCGCATTGCCGATGGCTCTTCAGGGTTGGGAGAGTCGACAGTAGGGAAGTCTCCGCTCACCACATCTTGTTCGGGTATGTGTATCACATTCTCGAAGCCAAGATTTGCCAATGCTTGTGGAACCAACTCAACGCCTGTGCCATGGATGGGCGAGTAGACAATCTTTAAATCCTTTTGCTTCTTGATGATGTCCGGTGCAAGTGAGATGCTCTTCACTGCCTCGAGATATATCTTGTCTATCTCTTTGCCTATTATCTCTATGAGTGCTGGGTTGCCTTCAAACTTAATGTCATCTACCGACTGTATTTTGCCTACCTCGTCGATGATGTTCTTGTCGTGAGGTGCTATTATCTGGGCTCCGTCATTCCAATATGCCTTATAGCCGTTGTATATCTTCGGGTTGTGCGAAGCTGTTATTATCACGCCGCTTTGGCAACCCAAGTGTCGTATGGCGAATGACATCTCCGGTGTAGGACGTAGCGACTCGAAGAGGTACGCTTTGATGCCGTTTGCCGAGAATATGTTGGCTACTGTCTCAGCGAATAGGCGTGAGTTGTTGCGGCAGTCATGACCTATGACTACTGATATTTGTGGCAGGTCGGCAAATGCTTTGTTGAGGTAGTTCGCCAAACCCTGTGTGGCTGAACCTACGGTATAGATATTCATACGGTTAGAACCTACGCCCATCTTACCTCTTAGTCCACCTGTACCGAACTCCAAGTCTTTGTAAAATGCGTCTACTAATGCAGTCTTGTCAGAAGCTTCCATGAGGGCTTTTACTTCTTTCTTTGTAGCTTCGTCGTAGTTGCCATCAAGCCAAGCTTGTGCTTTCTTCTCTACTTCTGCCATAGTGTTATTGTTTCCCATATAAATTCTATCTGAAATGTTTTTCCAAAGATATACTTTTTTCTCTTTAATAATGTTACTTCAATGAAGTTTTTTTTATTGCCAACTTGTTAGAATGTCCGTTTTACACATCTTCCGACATTATGCCACACCCCAACAGATTGCCCCCATAAATATTTATATCCCACAAAAAATTACCACTCAAAAACACTAAAAAAAGATTCTTTAAGTCCACGCTAACAAAATATACCATATCCAAATAATTATACCTTAACAAGAAAACTCAAAAAAATACAACTTTCACTTAAAGTTACTCAATGCAACGCTATCATTCTCCATCTTGACCAATTATTAACATCTCTTTACGCCTAACTTTTTCTCGCAAATTACGTGTCGCCGAAGACTCCTTCTTTACTTTAAGAGACATAACAATATCATATTGTTGTTTACGCAATGCGTCATTCTCAAATTCATCTTCACAATATAAAAAATAAAGCAAATAATGAGGATACAATCGATTAGGCACTCTGTTAACAGCTCGACAATAACACTCTTCTGCTTTTTGATATTGTTGTGTTGCCTGATAACACTCTCCAACAACATTTAGAATCATAGGGTCTGTTGATAGTTGTGTCGCCATATTAAGTATCGGTATCGCGTCTGCGTATCTTTTTACCTTGAAGAGAGAATGCCCATATTCATATAAAAAAGTAGGATTCCAACACATCTTATCTTGTATTAAAGAATACTCCCGAACTACCGATGAATAAAACTTATTCTGATATAAAATATGTAAATTCGTCCACTCAATCATATATTTCTCTCTTTGAGAAAACTTCAAAAAATTAGCAGCCGAAAACACAAACACCATCATTAACAACACTATAGCCAACGCATTATATATCATTCTGACAGCATCAACCATCAATACACGAACAACTAACAACACAACAACTACCACAAACACAGGTAAATGCATTGGATAAGACGCAAAAGCGAATATCATAACAGACATAAGTGCGCCTGTTGCTCCATAACACCTTTGATCATGTGACTTCTTTGCTACACAAACCAAAACAAACAATAAAAGAATAAGAATTGGCACGCCATATTCTACACCAATATGCAAATAATCATTAAATGCATAATCAGGACTACCCGCCGCAAGCCTTTCCAACTCTGATGCCTCTCCTTTTGCAAAATAACGTTCTTGTGCCCTCGAATATGCATCAGCGAAACCACCACAACCCCAAAATGGAGACTCACATATCGCAAGAACTGATATTTTCCAAAGAAAAATACGTCCTACCGCTGAATCATACTTGATATACCACACAAGTGCAAAAGCACAAATAACTAAAATCACAAATCCCGACCACAGATATAATCGATTAATCTTAACCGAAGCAATTAAACGAGATAACACCTTATGAACAAATAACAGATAAATCACAGAGACGAAAGACGCTATCCATGCTGTTCGACTCATCGTTGCCGGAAGAATTATCGCAATCAGAATCAATAATACATAAAAGAAATATTTGCACACCGAACACATCGCCTTACCTTTTTCGTCAAATATTCTGTGCAAAACAAGAGGAATCGCTATAACGATAAAACCTCCTAATGGTCCTGAATTATAAAAAGAACCTGTTGTTTTAAAAAATCTATGATAAGAGGGCAATACTTCATACAACTGTAATAATGCATAAACTGTCTCTATAAGACAAACAACAATAATCGACAACTCTATAACATCAACAATTCTTTGCGTATCAAACCTTATCACCAACAATACAAACAGAATCACACACGCAATTAACCCTCGCAAACAAAATTGTTTCCACTGCAGAACTTGCTGAACTTCATCACACGTTACTCCATTTCCATAATTCAAACTCAACCAAAATAACAAAACAACAAACAACAACCCCGAGACTATACCCTTTTGCAAAACAGACATAATATGAACTCTAATATATAAACACTACTTTTCCTACTATAAACTCTTCCGGAATAAGTCCCCAAAAACGAGAATCTAAAGATCCGACAACATTATCTCCACACATAAAATAATAGTTTTGTCGCATGACATGGTAATCTATAGAAGAACCATCCGGATTAAAAAATCCTGAATCATTCCAAATTATCTTATGCCCGAGTTCCCATTCTATGTATTTCCGATAAATACGAACATTCTTTTCATTAAAATGAATCGTATCCCCTTTCTGAGGTATATATAAAGGACCAAAATTACGAACATTCCAGCCCAAACTATCCCAATATGGCATTGTAACATAAGGCAAACCTGCTCTTCTGACATATGACGTATCACGAGATACAATTTCTTGCATGCTCTGCATACTGCTCAAACCCAAGCTATCAGGCAAACCAAACACTTGATACCTGCAATTTTTAATACAAAAACTATCTCCAGGCAATGCTACACATCGTTTTACAAAATACTTCAATTTATCAAAAGCAATTGTATCCCACCCAAGAAAACATGTCTGATTAAAAACCATGATATCATTTCGCTGTGGTTTTGACATAGCAAATCCCCTTGAAATATCTCCATGACGTATAGTCTCATGAATTGACACCTCGAATACTCTACCTCCATACGACATCCTATTAACAAACACTCGACTGCCCGACATTATAGTAGGTTCCATCGACCCTGTTGGCACTTTGAAAGACATCAAGACAAACGTAAACAAGAGGTTATAGATAGTATATAGTATAGCAATAAACACTATAGTCCATAACATTTTAATAACAAATCCCTCTTTCAGTTTTATCATCATATAAGAATTTCATAAGACGCTATCGCCACTCTACAACATCTCCATCACGCAAAAGAAACGGACGTTCATCCCATCCTCGATATAGATTCTTCACCCAATACAAAGCCTTAGATGGCACACTATCATAATGTAACACATTCGTTGTTGCAACTTGTTTACCCAATGATTGCCAATTTTCGCCATTATAACACATCAATTCATACGTGTCTCCTACACGTATGTCGTTATCATCAGATCGCGGTATAATGCGAATAAACGACACCTTTTTAGGCAGTTTAAAGCCAACTCCAACCCATTTGTTATTTGGTGATTCAGTTTCAAAATTTGTCAAATAATCATTATCAAATGCTTTTGCTATAGATGTAGCATCAGCATGTTGACATCCTATTGGTGTACCAACCATTTCAGCAGTATCCGCATCATAGAATTTTAGTTCCGCCAAACTTCCATAACTACCATCAACAGAAAGGTAACGATAATACTTATAACTCTTTTCGCTATTTTTCCATTTATCAAATGCATGATCGATGGTATAAATCAAGTAATCCGACTTCATTATTTTAACATCCGAAATTAATTCTTTCTCCAATCCCGGATATAAGTGCTTTCTTACATTTAGCAATGAATCCCTAATTTGTACGTGAGACAAGTCCGATTTTAATAGTTTATGTGCTATCTCATAGTATTTGTTAATATCATCTCCTTTGTACGACACATGCGCAGGCATATTCTCTATCAAGAAGACCGCAGCAGCATACTTCAAAGAATCATCTTTATAATAGTTAAGAACTTTTTTCAAGTTCTACCCTATTATCACCTGCTACAGTCAACGCATAATTCAAAGGAGTATTATTTGTTGTACAAGAACAGAAAACGAACAACAAAACAGAGGATAACAACGTTTTTATTTTGTTGATATAGTTATCAATAAGCATTTCCATTAATCTCTATTATTATTGGATTTTCTTTCCCCTTTTCCCATATATATATTTCACGAAAAAAACCTCCTTGTTTTTCTGCGATATAATCAATCTGTACTTTTATAAACTCGCCACTCAACACCTCTAAACAGTCTATACTTGCAGAAACACATTCGCATGATGTCGTAACTTTTTCGATAGACATGTCTCTTTCACTCTTTAAATCATATTCATGATGATGTCGTACATTATATTTAAAATCTCCCAAATCTATATGATGACGTTTTTCTTGCCATTTTTCTAAACTTCGACACTGAGATATGCGATTGTACATCTTACATATGAAGGCAGAATCAAGTTCGTTTGTTTTTTTATTAGGAAAATACGTAGCAAGTACATGATTAGTACTATCTATCACCATATAATACGGGAACGTAGCATACTCTGCATCTGTCTTAAATAAAGGAACATTATATACTTTATTTTCATCTAAAGAATAATGCTGAATTTCTTTTTTGAAAAGTGTTCTATTATTACATTCAAAAAAATATGCTATGTGGTTTTGATCAAAATTCCTTGTAACTCGACTAAAGAGTGCAACAGCATTCTTAACACACGAATCACAATATCTATCTGAAATTCTACAAACTAAAAAAGGACCCGGTCTCTCTGTAAAAAGGGTTGACAAAGACAACTCTTCTCCATTTTTATCAAATATTTTCGCATTAATAGTACTACCATCATTTAGTATAGAATAAGCGAGACTATTATAAATCGAATTGTATTCTGTCGATTGTTGTACAGCAGATTTAACTGACTGAATTGCGGCACTCCTAAAATGACAAAAACATATTATAACTACTACATTCAGAATCAATAAAACAATAATTACTAAAACCAACGTCTTTGTTTTCATCATCAAAACCTTTTCAATTTAAACATAAAAAGCACCTGATTCGACTCCTCCTCCATCTGCATCATCCTCTCATTTGCCTCTTTAGAGATAAGGGGTGATGAAAACTGCGTTTTCCATACTTGATATGGCATTACAAACCAATCTTCTGACATGTAACGTGGAGCAACCAGTATAGGAAGAACATTATCATTAACAAGAAACGTTTTACCACCAACTATATTGCCGCTCCGTTTGTCTCTATAAAAGTCATAACTTCCATTTTGTGAATACGTCACCCAAAAATACTGATGAGTTGACGTTTCCAAATAATGTGCAAGATGAGCATAATTAGATGAAGTAAATACCTTATCAAAAAGTTGCCAATTCTTGATATAACTCCTATCATTTGCTTTTTCCATTGGGAACATATCAGGTCCAAGATCTATCACATATTTTGCACGAACGCCTTTCTCGTCAATACTATAGATAGTATCATTAAATGCATCCACATACAGATAATCTTCCGTGGTCTTCAATAATTCATAGGGCACAGCCCATGCTGTATAATTAAAATGCGGTAACGCTGACCATTTTAATCTAAACTCACGGTCTACAAACATAACTGAATTTTCCTGATGTTCACACAGATGGTCGTTATATGTAGATGGTGATTGCAAACATATATATCCGGTTTCCGTACACAAAAATTTTGCAATCTGCAATGGATGTATTTCATTCTTTACAAAATCGCCATTCTCTTCATATATTGCAATCCCTTTACCAAAACTCAGAATTAGTTTTTTGTTATACTTGTCATAATTAATCTGATATACACCCGTAACCTCTCCTGGGCCTTGCCCAATAGGTATGCGTTTAACAAAATGCCCATCTATATCAAAGATAGCCACACCGTTTTGCCCGATTCTATCCATTACATAAATATACTTGTCTGTAATAATTACATCCTCTATATCTCCTAACATGGCATCAACACATGAGTCATCAAAAAACACAACCTTAACGGAATCAATTATGCTATTGATATCCAATCTTTCATCAGCCGCCAAGGCATCACCAATATATATATGTGTTATAGAGTCTGTATTTACCGTTTTTATGTGTGCTCTATCGACCATCACCGACGCTTTTTGCTCTTCGGTGAAATATTTCGTTTCGTTCGGTTTTGCACAAGAGACCAAAACCAAAATAGACAAAAGAATAATGTTCCTAAACATTAGTATTCATATATTTAATTTGTCAACAACAAATATTAGCAAAATTTAAAACATCAACAAGAAAACACTAAACACCCTATTATTGGTTTAGACAACAACAATATAAATGCTTAGTGATTTCTGTTACAATGTATAACTATCGAACAAAGCCTTTAATTTTACACTGCGTACCAAATATTAGGCAAGTATTTACATCCCTAAACATTCAATCTCATAACAGTTCACATTTCCTGGTTTAGTACACACGACACGTTTGCCTGGATTTTGATCGCTATCAAATTCATAAGAAATATCACCTGAATTTGAAAGTGAATTAGAATTACTAGCCGTTACTCCAAAACCATAAGCTGTTGCACCTATTCCTTTACTATTAGAGCCTGAATAAGCTGCGCCTATCGTAGCCTTCCTCGGACAATTATATTCGTTAACAATTTCATCCTTGAATAACCCAAAAGTCCAAAAATCCTTAAATCCATTCATCTCATAATCTTCTCCCTCTGCTATCTGTTCAACATTAGGAAGTGACAATTCACTATTTAACGCAATTGTCTCATTTGCAACCCAAACATTTACCCCTGCTACAGCAGATAACGCCATTGCTCCAATGGCAATCCAAATTCGTTTCATTCTATGTGTTTTTTGTTGTTAAACATTCACCTGTTTCTTTATAGTCATGAGGTGTTTATCGACTTTCATTCGCGAACTATCATCAACACAAATGCATTGTTTATATATGTAAATAGGCCTCAAACATACACCTTTGTTTTTGATGGAGCAAAGCAAAAAAAAAAAAAAACGATTCTGCAAAACTTTTTTGCAATTATTTTTATAGTCTGATATTATTTGTAAATTTATCTTTCCCCTTCATTATTCAAAATAATACCGATTGTATAGTTGATTAATAAAAACAGAATCAAGAGAATAACTTTCTTTATGAGGCATATACGTACTAAGAATCTGCATAGAAGTATCAACAACCAAATAATATGGTGAAATTGAGTGTTCAAAAGGAATATCTATATTAGTTACATTAAATACCCTTTTATCACGTAACGAATAATCATCTATATACCTCCGCAAACTAACACTTCGCTCACAATCTGCCCAATATACAACATTTAGTGTTTCATCAAAATTTAACGAATGTTCTATTGCATCAATAGCATATTTTACACACGACTGACAATATTTTTCTGAAAAACGACATATAAGCAGTCGCTTTTCATTTGGTTGAAACATATCACGAACAACAAGCTCATCTCCGATAGAATCTCTAACAAGCAATCCGTTTAATTTACGTCCATCATTAAGAATCGAATTAGAAAGATGCCCCCATAAATAAGCTCTTTCCTCGCTATTTTCAGAAAGAGATTGTATGATTATATCATCATATCGTTTTTTTGATATAAATCGATAGCATATAAACGTATTCAAAAGAATAAGTAATACAATTATTATGTAACTCTTTTTCATAGCTTCTTAAGTTTGTATAAAATCAACACCAAATTTGACTCTTCATCTAATTCCATTAAACGTTTTACATCATCTTCGCTCATCAATGTTGCTTCATATCTCATATCTTTAGAAGGATAAAAAACCGATACAAAATAATCTTTATAAGAAGCACATGGCATTGCAACAGGTGGAGTAGTATATAGATTATATCTATAACTATTACCACCCACAATATTTCCTGTGGTTTTATCTCTATAGATATCGTAAGAAATGTCACCCTTCATTATTGTCATATATTGATGCGTCTGATTCTCATAATACGTACCCAAATAATGAAAACCATCATCTTGATCTATACGTCTATCAAAAGTTCGATAATCTATAGGTTTACCATCGTTTTCTACAATTCGTCTTGACATTTTGTTTTCGTACTCTAATGTGTAAATTACAGACACATTAGTATCCGTCACACAATATATACTATCTGAGAATGGCTGTGTTATAACTATTCCATCTGAAGTATGTATTGGGTATTTATTATGTTTTATATACGTTACATCAGAAACAATGGGAATCGCTGAAAAACGAATATTAAAATTCTTATCTGTAACCAACACACAATTATCACCTCCTTCATTCTCTGCCATCGCTCCTTTTTTACAATTATAAAAAAGATAACCTTCATCTGTACACGCAAAATAAAGCGACCAAAAAGGAAGGGCCTCTGATTTTATAAATTCTCCTTTAGACGTATAAAACATGAGATTATTAGGTTGTTTGACTATAAGCATATCATTTTTTTCATCATAATCAAAGTCTTCTAATTGTTGTATTTCTCCTGGTCCTTGACCTAATGGCAATTTTGACACAAACTTCCCATCATGATCAAATATCAAAAGTGCAGTATATTGACCATAATCTTTAATGTAAATATATTTATCAGTAATTAGCACTTCATAAATACTTGAAAATAAAGCCTCCTCATTAGAGTCATCTAAAACAATAACTTTTATACTATCTAATATATCAGTGAAGTCGTACACCACTTTTTCCTCTGTCAACTTGTTTATATCTATTGGAATACTTCTGTCTACAGCTCTCTGAACAGACGAAATAGTCTTTTCCTGACACGAACATAATACAACGACAAATAAACATAATAGAAATGCATTCTTCATCATATAGAATATTTTAAAAGGAGAGATATTAATCTCTCCATTATTATACAATTGTAGTTTATCTTAAATCTTCGCAACGAATAGGAACACATGTATATCTTGGAGTTTTACCTATGCATAAAATTCCCTGTGGTAGATTATTGGGATCTCTTTGCAAAGACCAATTATTTCCAGACGAATTTGAGTTCGAGGCACCAACATTTGCGCCAGTCCCCATATAACTTGCGCCAAGATTTCCTGAATTACTATTGCCTACATATGAACCACTCGACTGCGAGGTTGGACAATCGTACTTATACGGCTCATTGCCTTCTCCATAAATTGTGCATGCAATACCGTTACAAAACGCATCCCATACATTTGACACAACCCCGACAAACGAATCCCAAAGACTTTCGCCCTCTGCTAAACGTTCTACATCATACAATTCCAACTCATTATTCGACGCAATTGTCTCATTTGCAATCCAAGCATTTACGCTAGCTACAATTGTAAGCGCAATAATTCCACAAAACAATTTTAATCGTTTCATTCTATGTATTTTTTGTTGTTAAACATTCACCTGTTTCTTTATAGTCAAGAGGTGTTTATCGACTTTCATTCGCGAACTATCATCAACTCAAATGCATTGTTTATACATGTAAATAGGCTTCAAAACAGACATCTTTGTTTTTGATGGTGTAAAGCAAAAAAAAAACGATTCTGCAAAACTTTTTTGCAATTATTTTCGCCTTTTTTCTATTTTTTTACCCAAAAGCTTTTTTAACAACGTGCAAAGTCTCTCCCCTTCGGCACAAACTACTGCCTCCGCCAAAGCAAAAGTCCAAACTCCCTCCTTACTCACAGTCCCAAACCTTCTCATAAGCAAGCTCCGTCCTCCCTCGTGCCAAATATCGCCAATCGTCATACGACCCAAACGAAATATCCCCCGCCGTGCTTAATGCCGACGAGGGATACACCTTCTTATCGTTTATCTGAATCCTATTATCTTTCTTACTTCGTTGAGCGTCTCAACAGCTGAAGCTCGTGCTCTGTCGGCTCCCTCTTTGGCTATCTTCTCCAATAGCTCTTTGTTAGATGAGTATTCCGCTATCTTTTCTCTTATTGGCTCTGTGTAAGCTATTATGTCTGCTGCCAACTGTTTCTTGAGGTCTCCATAGCGTATAGAGCAGTCGGCCCATTTCTCCTCAAAGTATTGCACTGTCTCTGGTTGCGAGACGATGTTGAGGAATGTGAAGAGATTCTGTATTACCTCAGGTTTTTCGCTGTTAGGTGTCGTAGGGCCGTTGTCTGTCACGGCTTTCATGACTTTCTTTTGTATTGTCTTTGCGTCATCTTTGAGGTATATGCAGTTACCTTCGCTCTTGCCCATTTTGCCCGAACCGTCAAGTCCCGGTATCTTTATGGCTTTCTCCGAGAAGTAGAATGACTGTGGTTCGGGGAAGAAGTCTACTCCGTAGATGTTGTTGAAACGTCGTGCGCATTTGCGTGCCATCTCCATGTTCTGCTCTTGGTCTTTGCCTACGGGGACTTTCACTGCTCGGTGCATGAGTATGTCGGCCGCCATGAGTGTAGGGTAGGTCAGAAGTCCCGCGTTGACATTGTCGGGTTGTTTGCGTGCCTTCTCTTTAAATGTCGTCACGCGTTCCAACTCTCCGAGGTACGTGTTCATATTGAGGAAAAGATATAGTTCCAACACCTCTTTGACATCGCTCTGCACATATATCGTCGACTTCTCGGGGTCCAAACCGCATGCTAAGTACTCTGCCAATATCGTCTGTGCACTGCTCACTATGTCGCCCGGCTTGGGGTGTGTCGTGAGCGAATGCCAGTCGGCAATAAAGAAATAACAGTTATAGTTATGTTGCATCTTGACAAAACTTGTTACTGCACCGAAGTAATTGCCCAGATGTAGATTGCCCGTAGGTCTTATTCCGCTAACTACTTTTTCCATCAATATTCTATTAGTTCGCCATCATTGGCATTAATAACATTAGTTCGTTCTCGTTCTCTGTCGGTACGGCCGGCATTATCAATCCCGGACGTGATGGGTCGCCTATGTTTATTATGACCTCTTCAGATGTCATATTTGACAGAATCTCTATTATGTGCGTCGATTTAAAACCTATTGTCAGTTGTTGTCCGGTGTATACGCATGTCATTGTCTCTTGCGATGAGCAGTGTAGGTCGGTGTCTTGTGCCACTATCTTCATTGTGTCCTCGTTGCAGGTTAGTTTTACGAGGCATGTGCCATTGGCGAAGATTGATGCTCTGCTTATGGAGTTGAGAAGCTCGCTTCTGTTTATCGTGATGTTATACGGGTTGTTGTCCTGTATGAGTTTGTTGTATGCAGGATATACAGCCTCTATCAGGCGACATGTGACAACATAGTTTGATGTTGTTAATTTGGCCAACTTCTCATTGAACTCTATTGTCACTTCCTCGTCTTTTGTCAAGATGCCTTTCATCAATGTGGCCGACTTCTTCGAGAGAATGAACTTTGCGTCTGTCGTGCTCTTCTCGGTCGTGGCTATGTAACGTGAGAGGATATGTGAGTTGGTGGCTACGAATGTCACCGAACCTTGTGTGCACTCTATAAGCATACCCATGAGGGCAGGACGCAATTCGTCGTTACTTGTGGCAAAGGCTGTCTTGGCTATGCCATTGATGAGTATGTTGCTCGAGATGGTTATTTTTGTCGATGTGTCGGGGTCTATGGTGTGCATCTCCGGGTAGTCGGTGGCGTCATAGACTATCTGTTTGGTGATACCGCTCTGTGTCTTTGTCTCTATGGTATTTGTCTCGGCGTTGATGTTGAAGCAGATAGGCTGTTCCGAGAGTTTGCGTAGGTATTCGCATAGTTTGGCTCCCGGCACTACATATCGGCCTTCGCCTTCAACGTCTGTTATCTCTAATGTGGTGTCGATAGTCACTTCGGTTTCCGAACCTCTTATGCTCAGTGTGTTGCCATTTATCGTGAAGAGGAAATGGTCAAGGATAGGCAGTGGACTCTTTGCCGCTATGGCTTTCCCTACTACGGTGAGACGAGACAATAGCTCGCCACTTGATACTGTGAATTTCATATATTGTCAGTTTTTTTGTTTCTAATTTTTTGTGCCTTGTGGCAATGATGTCTATGGCAATGTCACTCTATAGCGTGTCGGTACTTTGCCCGCACTTATAGATGTCAGCTTGCCTTTCAAGAGTCTTTTCTTGAGTGCTCCTAAGTGGTCGGTGAAGACCTTCCCGTCCAAATGGTCGTACTCATGCTGAAAGACTATGGCACAATAGCCTTTTATCACCTCTTCTTTCTCCTCGAATGTCTCTATGTCGGTATATCTTACTTTTACCCATTCGCTCCTCTTTATCGTCTCGTTGATGCCCGGCAGACTCAGACAACCTTCGGCCGAATCTACCTGTGTCTCACTTCGCTCTATGATATGTGCGTTGAGAAATACGCGCTTGAAGTCTGCCACTTCAGGATAGTCCTCTTTCAGACAGCGCGCATCTACCAGAAAGAGACGTATGTTACGTCCTATCTGCGGTGCGGCAAGTCCTATGCCTTCGGCTTTGTACAGCGTGTCCCACATGTCGCTTATCAGTTTGTCCAATCCCTCGTAATCTCTCGTTATGTCAACAGATATTTTTCTGAGTATAGGGTGTCCGTATTGTACTATTGGTAAAAGCATATCTTTCTTTGTTTTTTATCCCATGTATGTTTGTAATATTATCGTGGCACTCACCATGTCGACGGTGCCATTCTTGTTGTTGCGACCTTGCTTCTTCACTCCTCCATCGAGCATGGCCTGAAACGCAAGTTTCGTCGTGAATCTCTCATCTACCATCTCTATGCGTAGGTTGGGGTATACTTTGCGCACTCTATTGATGAATGGCTCTATGTACTTCATCGTCTCCGAATACTCTCCCGTCACTTTCTTTGGCTCTCCTATTATGAGTGCTTCTACGTCCTCTTGCTTCATGTAGCCACTTAGCCAGTCGAAGAGCTCGTGTGTCGCTACCGTCGTCAGTCCGTTGGCTATTATCTTCAGCGGGTCGCTCACCGCTATGCCACATCTCTTCTTCCCGTAGTCTATTGCTAATAGTCTGCCCATCTCTTATCTCGTTTCTTTATACGAATAGTTTCTCCACTTTTCTTATTGCCGTCTGCATGGCGAATAGCACCACTTTGTCATACGCTTCAATATGTGTGTCGCCCGAGGCTATCAGCACCTTGTCGCCTCGTATTATGCCTCCTATGTTGAGCTCCTTAGGCAGGTTGAGCGCACTGATAGGGGCTTTCGTTATCTTGCTGCCCGGCTGTGCTACCAGCTCCACCATCTCCGCATTTGTCGATGTCAGACATTTCACGTGTGCCACATGTGCCTTGAGGGTGTAGCGGTATATGTAACTTGCCGCAATGAGCTTCTTGTTTATCAGCGTGTCGATATCTATGCCGTCGGCCAACGGTATGTAGTCCATGTTCTCCACTTCCGCTATCGTCTTCACTGCTCCGTATTTCTTCGCCAACTGACATGCCAAGATGTTTACCTCCGAATTGTCCGTCACGGCTATGAAAGCGTGCATCTTACTCAGTCCCTCCAACTTCAATAGGTCCAGATTGCGCCCGTCGCCATGTATCACAAGTGTTTTTTCCAAATCATTGGCCAACTTCACTGACTTGTCACGGTTTATCTCTATCAGCTTCACGTTGTAGTCTTGCTCTAACTGAACGGCAATGCGCTTGCCTATCCTGCTGCCGCCCACTATCATCACGTTGCTTACCGCTACGAGCTTCTTGCCTGCGTCGGAGAGCACTATGGGCAGATTCTCTCGTGTCGTGATAAAGTAACACATGTCACCGTGCTGCAACTTGTCGCCTCCATGTGGTATTATTGTCTCGTCTTCTCTGTTGATGGCTACTATGTTGTACTTCTCTTTCTTCTCCTTGTCAAAGTCCGAAAATGGTATGTTTATCAGTGGCGCATTCTCCCTCACTTTTATCACCGCCAACACTAAACGCCCGTCAGATGACTCAACCAACTGCCTTATGCCCACAAGCTTCAACGCATCGCACGCCTCTTTTGCTCCCAACTGCTCGGGGTAGATTATCTCGTCTACTCCCAACTGACGGAAATACTCCTTGTTCTCAGGCAACAGATACTCCGAGTTGTTCACCCTGCTTATCGTCGTCTGCGCTCCTAACTTCTTCGCCAAGATACACGCCAACATCGACATGTCGGGGAAGGGCGGCACTGCTATAAAGAGGTCGGCCGAACTGACATCTGCATCTTTCAAGTCCTCAAGTGAGGTCATGCAACCTACGCGTGTCATCAGGTCCAAATGCGACTCCATCTGCCCCAACTTCTCCTCATCTTCGTCCATGAGTATCACCTCATGCTCCGAATCAACAAATAGTCGGGCCAAATGCGTGCCAACAGCTCCCGCTCCTGCAATGAATATCCTCATCTCTTTTCAAATATCCGCAAAAATACGCATTTTTATCTTTCCTACAAACAATTTTAAGTGGCTTCTTTTCCAATAATACAATATCTTTCTTACTTTTGCGAGGCAGATTTATTTCCGCATGATTAAATATTAACATACCAATAACATAAAATGAAAATTGCTCTCATAGGATATGGAAAAATGGGTAAGGCTATTGAACGTATCGCCTTATCTCGTGGTCATCAGATAGTATGTAAGATTGACATCACCGAATCAGGCTCTTTCGACTCTCCCGAGTTCGCCTCGGCCGACGTCGCTATTGAGTTTACAACTCCTCAGACTGCTTACGACAACTATATCAAGGCTTTCGAACATAACGTGCCCGTCGTTTCCGGTACTACAGGCTGGCTCGACAAACTTTGCGACATCAAACAACGTTGCGCCGACGGAAAACAGACGTTTTTCTATACTTCCAACTTCTCCCTCGGTGTCAATATCTTCTTCGCTATCAACCGTCAACTCGCTAAGATAATGAACGGCTATGACTCCTACAATGTCGAAATGTCAGAGACTCACCACATACACAAGCTCGACGCTCCCTCAGGTACCGCTATTTCTCTCGCCGAAGGTGTTATCGACAACCTCGACCGTAAGAACTCTTGGTCTCTCGCTCCCGAACAGCGTCCCGATGCCGTCACTATAACAGCCTACCGCGAAGGCGAAGTGCCGGGTATTCACACCGTGAAATATGAGTCAGAATTCGACTTCATAGAGATTACTCATAATGCCAAGACGCGCGACAGCTTCGCCTTTGGTGCTGTCCTCGCTGCAGAGTTTACCTGCGGAAAGAAGGGCTTCCTCTGTGAAAAAGACCTCTACAATTTCAATATCTAATACCATGAGAAAGATTAACTTCAAAGAGGTCTCTACTTGGAGAT
Source organism: uncultured Bacteroidales bacterium (assembly GCA_937892255.1). Taxonomy (GTDB): domain Bacteria; phylum Bacteroidota; class Bacteroidia; order Bacteroidales; family Marinilabiliaceae; genus W3P20-009. Next base: position 71,936 of record CALAUL010000049.1, read on the forward strand.
GGATAAAGGGTGTCTTCTATACTCTCATCTTTATCCTCTGTGTGGTGTGGATAGGCAACTACTGGCTTCTCTTGGGTACGCCTATCGTCTTCGACATGTGTATCACTTGTATCATTCCTTGGGACTTCTGGAAGCGTCGTAAAGATGGCAAGAAGCCTTCATCTCTCGTTGAGTGGATTGACGCCCTCGTCTTCGCCCTCATAGCTGTATATTTCATTAACCTCTTCTTGTTCCAAAACTACAAGATTCCTACCTCTTCGCTCGAGAAGTCTCTCCTCGTCGGTGACCACCTATATGTCTCTAAGGTAAGCTACGGACCGCGTATGCCTAATACGCCCATCTTCTTCCCTCTGGCACAAAATACGTTGCCTATACTCAACTGTAAGTCTTACCTCGACTGGCCTATGTGGGACTACAAACGCCTCAAAGGTCTCGGCTCCGTAGAACGTAACGATATCGTTGTCTTTAACTTCCCCGCAGGCGATACTGTGTGTCTGGCCATGACAAACCCCGACTACTATAGCATTATCCTCGGCGAAGGTCTTAACTATGTCATGCAAAACCGCGATGTACTCAAGGGACGCTCTTTCGAGACTTCTTGGGAACGCAACGCTTTCCTTCGCGAATATGGTCGTAAGAGAGTGCAAAATTCACCCGTACTCTCCGACATCGTATGGCGTCCCGTAGATAAACGCGACTGCTACGTCAAACGTTGCATAGCTCTCCCGGGCGACACCTTAGAGATTCGACACAACGCTATTTATATCAATGGCAAACTCTCGCCCGATGCTCCCGATGTGCAACATGTGTACAAGGTGCAAACCAATGGCGTGCTGCTCAATGATAAGTTCTTCGAGTCGCTCGGTATCTCCAACGACGACAGAGCAAGCGCAGGCATAGGCCCTATGTATTACCTCCCTCTCACAGCCGAAAAAGCAGAGAAGGTCAAGACTATGCCCGTCATAACAAGCATCGAGATTGAAGATGACGCCCCCGACTCTACAGGTCTTAACCTATTCCCTTTCAGTCAGGATTACCCTTGGAGCCGCGACAACTACGGACCTCTGTGGATGCCTAAAGCCGGCACTACCGTAAGCCTCGACTACAAAAACGCTGTGCTCTACGAACGTATCATCACAGCCTACGAGGGACATTCTCTCGATGTCAGAGGTAAAGAGGTCTATGTTGACGGACAACTCACAACAGAATACACTTTCGCCCAAGATTACTACTTCATGCTCGGCGACAATCGTCATAAGTCTGCCGACTCTCGTTACTGGGGCTTCGTGCCCGAAGATCATATCGTGGGCAAACCTATCCTCGTATGGCTCTCACTCGACCCCGACAAATCGTTGTTTAACAGCATACGCTGGGACAGATTTTTTAAGATGATAGAGTAGCCGACATCTCCCCACGCAAGGGACGTCGCTACACTGCTATAACATCAAGGGACACTCCGCAGAGTGCCCCTTCTTCTTTGCCCTTTGAGCATCCCCGAGACAATAAATCTCTGTATCTCTTTTTCTTTTCCTTATATCTCGCATTTCTCACTCCCTACTTATTATATTCAATCTCCTTTTCCCTTTCTCTCCCTTTTTTTCATATTTTTCTCTGCCGCATATCTCACTCTCCTCTGCCTCTCTTCATCTTGGCTATGCTTGCCGCCTTTGCCACATTCTGTACCCTCGACGTGTACCTCGACTGGAACACTTTCGGTCTGCTCATCGGAGACCATGAGTGGGCCAAATATACCGTCATAGGAGGTTGGAGCCTTACCGCCGAACAACTTTATATTGGCATTACCCGCTTGTCATATCCTTTCCACATAGGCCTTATCATCTCTCGCTTGGGAAAGACCATAAAACTAAAAGGTTGCTTCATGTGGGCGGATAGCTGTTCCGCCCAAACAGAGCAATGTTTGCAATGGGTTTTTCTTTGGTTATTGTCCGCTGTGCGCGGGGCACATACTTTTTTTTCACTACGTTCAAACGCAGGCGGAACTGTGCGGATATAAACAGCACCGCCTGCGCCTGAGCGAAGCGAAGAAAATGTGGGCAAAAAGAGTTTTCTGTATTAATTAGCCACTGTGCGTGGGGCACTCACTTTTCTGTACAAACAGAAAAGTAAGCAAAAGAATTGCCGCACGGACGCCCTTTAGCTAAAAATTGACTCCAAAATACTAACCCCGCCAAACTCGCTGCGCTCAGACAATGCCGAGTTCTTAACGTATTTCAAAACCAATTTTCTTCACGCACAGGGCTGAAAGGTGCGGAGAAAGTTACCAAGCATAATTGTTGGTGTTAGTGTCGGGAGATTGAAGGGGTATTGAATTGGAATTGAACGGTGTTTGAATGAGATTTGAACGGTGTTTGAGTAGGATTTGAATAGGTATTAAATGGAAATTCAATAGAGC
>CALAUL010000050.1 GCA_937892255.1 uncultured Bacteroidales bacterium
GTTAGTATTTTGGAGTCAATTTTTAGCTAAAGGGCGTCCGTGCGGCAATTCTTTTTGCATACTTTTTCTGTTTGCACAGAAAAAGTATGTACCCCGCGCACAGCGGACAATAACCCCAGCAAAAAGTGAGTGCCCCACGCACAGTGGAACACCAATAAAGGCACCTCTTAGCAAAAGCGCAGGAGGTGCTGTCTGCTCTGTTTGGGCGGAACAGCTATCCGCCCACATGAAGTATCAGCATTTGCAATGCTTCAAATATATACCGATAAGCAATAGCTATCAAAGCATTGCAAATGTTGATACTCACAGCGGTCGGATTATAAATCCAACCGAGCAGATGCAGCCACAAGAAAAACCCATTGTTGATATTGTCATCAGTTGGCAGTAATCCAAGCAATTGGAATTACCAATCTTGCCCATTGTAGGCAAAAGATAAAGAAAAACGCATTACCGATGTTATGCACAGCGGGCATATACATCAACCCCATTAGTCATTAAGGGTGCGGAGTACCTCGTAGGATTTGAGTTGGCCGAAGTTGGCGATATGTAGTGAATAGTACTCCTCCATTATCTCCATGAGACGGTGTTTCTCGGAGCGTGAGAAGTAGGAGTTTGTCATGTTCTCGAGGGAGAGGGCGTCGAGGCGCAGGAGCAGTTCTTTGTCGGCTGAGGCGAGAGAATGTCGGTGCATTGGCAGGGTGCTGCAGAAGGTACCTTCGAGCATGTTGAAATAGGGCTGGGAAGCGTCGTTCATGTCGGGAGCGAAGCCCAGCAGAGATGTCAGTTTGTACATGAAGAAGAGGTGGAAAGAGTTTTGGCCGGGCATTCCGGCGTCGAGAGCCATGACGGACGACACTATGAAGTTGAAGAGAGAAATATCGGCGCTGCTCTCCTTGACAGACCGGGAGAGCAGTTCGGTAAGGAAAAGAGCTATCGAGCGACGCACGGGGTCGAAGGGAATGTTGACAAGGGGAGTGTGCAGACCTATCTCCTTGATGCGATGTATGGTTGACGATGGCTTGTTGTAGGCTGTCAGTTCGACGATAGAGAGTGGCATAAGCAGTGGCAGGAACCTCTTGCGTTTGTTGCCGCTGAGACCGCTGACGATAAAAGACTGTTTGCCGTTGTCTTGCGTGTAGATGTTGACAATAAGACTGGCGTCCCCATATTTGGTATGGGAGAGCACTATACCTATTGTTTTGTTGAGAGGTGCTGACATAGTGATAGTTAATAGTCGGCGCAAGGCGAGTGAGAGAACCTCGTGCGTGTGGTGTTGAAATTGTTGGGTGCAAAGATACTCTTTCCGAGAGAAAAGCAAAATGAAGATACGGTATATAACGAGAGCAGTGGCGGGAGAGTGAAGATAAAAGTGATAAGAGATGTAAAAAGAGATGAATAAGATTTGCATAGTTCGGCAAGAAGATATATATTAGCAACAGCGAAGGAAGAGGTAAGAGTCAAAAACAACGGATAAAATAGAACTTATGAAGCGATGAAACGTTTAATAAATATAAAGAGAGAGTTATTTATGCCTTTTTAACTGTTAGAATTTGGCAGGTATATGAAAGAGAGAGTAATTTTGACGAAGGTGAGTAGCCTCGTTGTTCGATCACTAAACTAAACGATTATGCAGATTGATTTAAACGCTGAATTGAAGAAGTATTTTGGTTTTGACACCTTCAAGGGTAATCAGGAGGCCATAATTCGGAACATTATGAGCGGGGGAGATACCTTTGTGCTCATGCCTACGGGAGGAGGCAAGTCGCTGTGTTATCAGTTGCCTGCGCTGTTGTTGGAGGGTACAGCTATTGTCATTTCGCCACTCATAGCGTTGATGAAAAATCAGGTAGATGCCATGCGAGGCTATAGTGAGGACAGTGGAGTTGCGCATTTCTTGAATTCTTCGTTGACCAAGGTGCAGATACAGAAGGTGAAGGAGGACATACAGAAGGGGATAACGAAGATGTTGTATGTGGCACCCGAGTCGTTGAATAAAGATGAGAATGTAGAGTTTTTCAGGCAGATAAAGATATCGTTTTATGCAGTTGATGAGGCGCATTGTATTTCGGAGTGGGGGCATGACTTCCGTCCGGAGTATCGACGCATACGACCTATAATAAACGAGATAGGCAAGGCGCCACTCATAGCGTTGACGGCGACGGCTACCATGAAGGTGCAGAGCGACATACAGAAGAATCTGGGCATGGTAGATGCCAAGGTGTTCCGCTCATCGTTCAACAGGCCAAACCTCTACTATGAAGTACGACCGAAGGTTGATGCCACGAAGGAGATAATAAAGATTTTGAAGAACAATCCGGGCAAGTCGGCCATCATATACTGTCTGAGTCGAAAGAAGGTAGAGGAGATGGCGGAGATGCTCATGGTCAATGGCATAAAGGCGTTGCCGTATCATGCGGGTTTGGACGCTGCCACGCGCGCCGGCAATCAGGATAAGTTCCTCATGGAGGAGGTAGAGGTGATATGTGCCACAATAGCCTTTGGCATGGGTATTGACAAGCCGGATGTGCGCATAGTGATACACTACGACATACCGAAGAGTTTGGAAGGATACTATCAGGAGACAGGGCGAGCCGGTCGTGATGGAGGAGAGGGACGTTGTATAACATTCTACAGCTACAAAGACATACAGAAGCTTGAGAAATTTATGCAGGGCAAGCCATTGGCGGAGCAGGAGATAGGCAAGCAGCTCATCAGTGAGACGATAGCGTATGCCGAGAGTGGCGAGTGTCGTCGTAAGTCGTTGATGAACTATTTCGGCGAGGAGTATACAGAGAGCAACTGTGGTTCGTGCGACAACTGCACAAATCCGAAGGAACGCTTCGATGCCAAAGAAGATGTTGTAAAACTTATAAATGTAGTCAAAGCGTTGTCGGGTAAGTTTAAAGTGGACTTCATCGTCGACTTTATACGCGGAGTGCCTACAGATGAAGTGCGTTCGTATAAGCTCCACGAGCATGACCTCTTCGGAGAGGGCGAGGCACATAGTGAGCGTAAGTGGGTATCTATAATACGTCAGGCCATTTTGGAGGGGTATATAGAGAAAGAGGTAGAGACATACGGATTGCTTAAGCCCGGGCGCAATGCTGAGTCGTTCTTGGCGTCGCCAAAGAGTATCATGTTTACCCTTGACCATGAGTATAATGAGACGGAGGAAGAAGCGGCTGTGGCGTCGGCACTTGATGACGTGCTCTTCAGTATGCTCAAGGGGTTGAGGAAGCAGATGGGCACGAAACTCTCGTTGCCACCGTACGTGCTTTTTTCGGACCCAACGTTGGAGGCCATGTCGACCTATTACCCAATGACGATGGAGGAGTTGCAGAACATACCCGGAGTGGGAGTGGGCAAAGCCACGAAGTTCGGACAGCCATTCATTGAGCTTATAGCACATCATGTGGAGGAGAATGAGATAGAACGTCCGACAGACACGGTGATAAGGACTGTTGCCAACAAGTCAAAGAATAAGATAGCCATCATACAAGGAGTAGACAGGAAAGTGTCGCTTTATGACCTTGCGGAGAGCAAAGGGTTGACCTTTGATGAGCTTCTCAAGGAGATGGAAGCTATCGTCTACTCAGGTACAAAGTTGAATATCGACTACTTTTTGGAAGAGGAGATGGACGAAGACCATATAGATGACATCTTCGACTATTTCGAGGAGGCCGAGACGGACGATTTGAAGACAGCACTTGACGAGTTGGGAGAAGACGAGTACCCTGAGGAGGAAGTGAGAATGGTAAGGATAAAATTTATTTCGGAAGTTGCGAATTAGCGAGAGCCGGACACGGGGCACGGGGCTGTTTGTTGTTGCTGTGTATATGTCGGGAGAGGGAGACGAGAGGAGAGATACTTTCGTCGAGGCGGCAGAGAGAGGCGGAAGACGAGCTAATGTTGGAGGATTTTTCTGTTTGGGTTATTCGGGTTGTAGCAGGCAGATGTCGGCTGTTGCCGGAGGGGTGAAGGTAGAGACCGTCGAGAGAAGAGTCGGACGACCTATGGGGAGGATAAAAAAGGCAGAGCCGGAGAGAAACATTAGGGATAAGGCAAGCGATATAGAGGTCTGAAACATAGAGAGGGAGTGATTTTAGGTTTTGTTAATAAAATTATTTTCCGATAAATTTGGTTATAATAGAATAAATAGGTTATCTTTGCACCGCAAAAGAGACCTGCGGATGTGGCGTAATTGGTAGCCGCGCCAGACTTAGGATCTGGTGCCGTGAGGCGTGGGGGTTCGAGTCCCTTCATCCGCACCACGCAATGTATATGCGCAAGAAAGACCGCTTTGCTTTTGGGCATGGCGGATTTTTGTTATATAACGAGAGAAGAAACAAGGTAAAATAATACTATAATAAAGAGGAAAAATGAATATTTCGAAAGAAAACATTGATGCTCTTAATGCCATTATCACGATAGATATAGAGAAGGCAGACTACGAGCCAAAGGTAGAAGAGGTATTGAAGAACTACCGCAAGAAAGCGTCTATGCCGGGATTCCGTCCGGGTAAAGTACCAGCAGGTATGATAAAGAAGATGTACGGCAAGGCGGCTCTTGTAGAGGAAGTCAACAAGCTCGTAGGAGAGTCGCTCATGAATTATATCAGTGAGAATGGTCTTGATATATTGGGAGAGCCTCTTCCTTCGGACAAGATGGAGACTATCGACTTTGACAAGGAGGTAGATACTATACAGTTTAAATTTGACATAGCCCTTGCTCCAGAGGTTAGCCTCGAGGTGAACAACAAGATGAAGTTGCCTTACTACACTATCGACATCACAGACGAGATGGTAGAGAACCAGATGCGAGTTGTGACTTCACGTTTTGGCAAGAACGAGAAAGTAGACGTCATAGGTGAGAAGTCAGTAGTAAAGGGTACAGTGAAGAAGGGTGACGAGGTAGTCAACGAGACAGCTGTCATCTCATCGTCGGTGATGAAAGACGAGGCGGAGAAGGCTAAGTTCGTAGGTGCGAAGGTAGGAGATGAAGTTACATTCGACATTCGCAAGACATATCCTAACGACACAGAGATTTCGTATATCCTTGGCATTTCAAAAGAAGAGGCTGCGGAGATAAACGGCGAGTATACATTTGTAGTGAAGGAGGCTACAGAGTTTGTAGACCCAGAGCTTACACAGGAGATATTTGACCAAGTATATGGAGAGGGTGTAGTGAAGAGTGTTGATGAGTTTAAGGCTAAAACAAAAGAGGATTTGGCTAAGGCTAACACCTTCGAGGAGGAGTATCGTTTTGCACTCGACGCACAGAAGTATGTATTGGGTATGTTGAAGATGGAACTTCCTGAGGCATTCTTGAAGCGTTGGTTGGAGACTGTCAACCGTAGCAATGAGAAGTTTACACCTGAGTTGTTGGAGTCGGAGTTCCCACGATTCTGCGAGGACTTGAAGTGGCAGGTATTCAAGAACAGCGTGATGAAGAAGAACGACTTGAAGGTAGAGGCTGAGGATATGCTTGCTTATGCCAAGAAGATGGCGCAAGCACAGTTCTTGCAGTACGGCATGACAAACATACCGGAGGAGAACTTGAACAACTATGCTGTAAGTCTTTTGAACAATGAGGAGCAGCGTCGTCAGATGTCGGAAGGAGCTGTCAACGACAAGGTTGTATCATTCCTCAAGGAGAATGTAAAGCTCGACAATAAGTCGGTAACAAGAGAGGAGTTTAATAAGCTTTTCGAGGCATAGTATTAGGCTCAACGACGAAATAGTACGGAGTCCTGTCGAGTAATTGCAAGATTTTTCGACAGGGCTTTTTAACCTTAAAAAACTAAGTAGATGATAGACCCGAAGGATTTCAGAAAGTACGCTACGAAGCATGCCGGAGTGAGCAGCATAGCGTTTGACAAGTATGCGAATATCGTCAACAGTTATATCTCGCCTACTATCATAGAGGAGCGCAACTTAAATGTTGCACAGATGGACGTCTTTTCGCGTCTGATGATGGACCGTATCATATTCATGGGTACGGAGATAGACGATCATGTGTCGAATATTGTACAGGCGCAGTTGCTCTATTTGGATTCGACGGATTCTGCGGCACCTATCTCAATATATATCAATTCACCGGGCGGTGGAGTGTATGCCGGTTTGGGAATATATGATACCATGCAGTTTGTCAAGTCAGAGGTACGCACGGTATGTACCGGATTGGCGGCGTCTATGGCTGCTGTATTGTTGGCAGCGGGTGAGAAGGGCAAGCGTTCGGCGTTGCCGCATTCGCGTGTGATGATACATCAGCCGTTAGGAGGAGCAAAAGGTCAAGCATCGGATATTTTGATAACAGCCAATGAGATATTGAAGTTGAGAGAAGAGCTTTATACCATTTTGGCGGAGCATACGGGCAACGACTATGCCAAGATAGAGAAAGATGCAGAGCGAGACTATTGGATGACATCGGCAGAGGCGAAAGCATACGGAATGATAGATGAGGTATATAAGAATAAAGAGTAACGAAATATTGTAAATGTCAGGCTATGCAGAACCTCTCAAGGGAGGCTCTGCTTTGTCGTATTAATAGAAGAAACATGGCAAAACGTGTAGATGATAAGTGCTCATTTTGTGGTTCGCCTCGCAATGCGGTGTCGATACTCATAGCGGGACAAGACGGTTTTATATGCGATCAGTGTGTAGGGCAGGCACACATGATAGTGGAGGAGGAGCTTAAGATTAAGGATAGCAGAGAACTTGCACAACAGATAAAGGTGCGCAAACCAAGCGAGATAAAGGATTATCTCGACCAATATATCATAGGACAAGATGACGCAAAGAAGTATTTGTCGGTGGCGGTATATAACCACTACAAACGACTCATGCAGCCATCGACAGAGGACGATGTGGAGATAGAGAAGTCAAATATTATCCTTGTGGGCGAGACAGGTACGGGAAAGACCCTCATGGCGCGTACCATAGCCAAGCTCCTCGATGTGCCGTTCTCTATTGTCGATGCCACAGTGCTTACCGAAGCGGGCTATGTGGGCGAAGATATAGAGAGTATCCTCACGCGACTATTGCAGGCGTCGGACTATAACGTCAAGAAGGCGGAACGTGGTATAGTCTTCATAGACGAGATAGACAAGATAGCGCGCAAGGGCGACAATCCATCTATCACGCGTGATGTGTCGGGCGAGGGAGTACAGCAGGGATTGCTCAAGCTCTTGGAGGGCTCGATAATAAATGTTCCGCCACAGGGAGGACGTAAACACCCCGACCAGAAGATGATACAGGTCAACACACGCGATATATTGTTTATCTGTGGCGGTGCTTTCGATGGCATAAAGAAGAAGATTGCACAGCGTATGAAGTCGAGTGTGGTAGGTTTTGACTCGTCGAAGGAGAAGGAGAAGATAGACTATGACAACCTCTTGCAGTATGTGGCACCACAGGACTTGAAAGCCTTTGGTTTGATACCCGAGATAATAGGCCGTCTGCCTATCTTGACATATCTGCAGCCGTTGGATAGAAAGGCATTGCGTCAGATACTCACAGAGCCGAAGAATGCCATAGTGAAGCAGTATAAGAAACTCTTTAAGATAGACGGCGTGACGCTCGAATTTGAAGATGAGGTGTTGGACTTCGTAGTAGACAAGGCCATAGAGTTTAAGACAGGCGCACGCGGATTGCGTTCGATATGCGAGACGATACTTATAGACAAGATGTACGACATGCCATTGTATAAGTCACAGACGTTGTCAATAACACTCGACTATGCGAAGACGCAGCTTGACAAAGTGTCATCATCGAGGCTGAAATCAGTATAAAAGTGACAATTTGTCACTTTTAGGCCCTAAAAAAGAGTTTGGCACAGTATTTGGTAGTATAAAAGGGAGGAATAGTTAATGAAAAAAGTGACAAATTGTCACTTGGTCAAAAAGAGATAGACAACCAATGAGTGATATAAAGATTAAAATAGGACATGTATTTAGTGACCTTTCCGGCGACGGAATGGTTGGCAATATAATACCAACGATAGATAAAGAGGAGTTGGGTTTGTTGAACACCTCCGAGATAGAGCCGGAGATGGCCATATTACCGTTGCGTAATGTTGTGCTTTTCCCGGGCACTGTTATACCTATAACATTGGGCAGGGATAAGTCAAAGCGTCTTATCAAGGATATGGAGCGAGCATCAAAGATGTTCGTTGCCACCCTACAGAAGCAGTTAAAGACGGAAGACCCCAATGTAGAAGACTTGTGCGACGTGGGCACGTTGGCCGAAGTGATAAAGGTGTTGTCATTGCCTAATGGTGACAAGGTAGCACTGTTGCAAGGTCGAGACAGAATGAAGATAGGGGAGCAGGTGTCGAATGATAAATACCTTGTTGCCAAAGTGCAGCATTTCCCGGAGAAGGCTGTATCAGAAGAGGACGACAGGGAGTATCGAGCCTTGGTGTCAACACTCAAGGATATGACACAGAAGATACTCTCAACGCAGGGAGAGCCGGCAAAGGAGGCAATGTTTTTCTTGAACAACAACGACCATAAGAGTTCGGCGTTGGTCAACTTCATAGCCCTCAACATGGACTTTGCCATAGGTGAGCGACAGCTATTTCTGGAGGCTGACACCCTCTTTGAGAGAGCGAAGAGTATGATAGACCCTCTGTTGCAGAAGCTACAGTTTGCGGAGCTCAAGCACGACATACAGTCGAAGACGCAGCATGATATTGACCAGCAGCAACGCGAGTTTATGCTACACCAGCAGATGCGTACCATACAGAATGAGTTAGGCAATGGTGCAGATCAAGAGATAAACGACTTGCGCCAAGCTGCCATGGATATGAAGTGGGACGCAGCAGTGGCAGAAGTCTTTGAGACGGAAGTGTCAAAGTTGGAACGTCTCAACCCGAGCGGACCTGAATACTCTATACAGTATAGTTACCTAGAGACACTGCTTTCTCTGCCATGGAATGAGTTTACGGAAGACAGCATAGACATCAAGAAGGCACAGAAGAAACTTGATGCCGACCACTACGGTTTGGATAAGGTCAAGGAGAGGATAGTGGAGCATTTGGCAGTGCTGAAGCTCAAGGGAGACCTCAAGTCACCTATCCTCTGTCTGTATGGTCCTCCGGGAGTAGGAAAGACATCGTTGGGCAAGAGTGTGGCGGAGGCCATAGGCAGGAAGTATGTGCGTATGTCGTTGGGAGGCTTGCATGACGAGTCGGAGATACGAGGCCATCGACGCACTTACATAGGTGCGATGCCCGGCAGAATAATACAGAACATACAGAAGGTGGGAACGTCGAATCCTGTCTTTATCCTCGATGAGATAGACAAGGTGAGTGCCGACTATCACGGCGACCCTGCATCGGCATTGCTCGAGGTCCTCGACCCAGAGCAGAATGCTACGTTTCATGACAACTATCTCAATATAGACTATGACCTGTCGAATGTGATGTTTATAGCCACAGCCAACAATGTGGGCAGTATACCTGCACCGTTGCTTGATAGAATGGAGCTTATAGATGTCTCGGGTTATGTTCTTGACGAGAAGGTAGAGATAGCCCAGCGACACCTATTGCCCAAGCAGTTGGCAAACCACGGGTTGAAGAAGGGCAGTTTCAGCATACCAAAGCGTTCGATGGTCTATCTGATAGATAAGTACACCAAAGAGAGTGGTGTTCGTCAGTTGGATAAGACATTAGCGAGTGTGTGTCGTAAGATGGCACTTCTCATAGCCAAAGAGGAAGAGACACCAAAGAGCCTTGCACCGTCAGACTTGGAGAATATGCTCGGTATGTCGAGATATAGCCATGACATGTGGAGTGACGACATGGTACCGGGAGTTGTCACAGGCTTGGCCTGGACATCGGTAGGGGGAGAGATACTCTTCGTAGAGACGAGTGTGAGCAAAGGCAAGGGGAAACTCACACTTACCGGTAACCTGGGCGATGTGATGAAGGAGTCGGCAGTGTTGGCCTTGGAATATGTGAGGAGCAATGCGTTGAAATGGGGGTTGGAAGACCTTGACTTTGACGAGATGAGTTTCCACATACACGTGCCGGAAGGCGCAATACCGAAAGACGGACCATCGGCAGGTATAACGATGATGACCTCTATAATGTCAGCATTGACACAGCGTAAAGTAAAGAAACGCTATGCCATGACGGGAGAGATAACGCTACGAGGTAAGGTGTTGCCCGTAGGTGGAATAAAAGAGAAGATACTTGCGGCAAAACGTTCGGGCATAACGAATATCATCATGTCGGAGGAGAACAGGAAAGATGTCGAGGATATAAAACAGATGTATGTCGACGGTCTGACATTCCACTATGTGAAGTATATGTCGGAGGTGTTGGATTTAGCCCTTGAGACAAAAATATAAATTGCTATATTTGTCAGTAGTAAAACGAAATAAAAGAGTATATGTCGAATATAAACAGTGCACTTGTAAATACTATAGTAGAGGCGATACAAGAGAAGAAAGGCGAGAATATCACCATCTTGGATATGCAGAAGCTCGAGTCGTCGGTGTGTGACTACTTCATCATCTGCGAGGGAAGCAGCACGGCACAGGTAGATACTATAGCCGACTCTGTGGAGGAGTTGACACGTATAAGGCTCAAAGATAAGCCTCTGCATGTAGAGGGCCGAGCCAATGCGACGTGGATATTGCTCGACTATCATAACGTGATAGTGCATGTGTTCCATAGAGATACGCGTGAGTTTTACTCACTCGAGTCGTTGTGGAGCGACGCAGAACGAACAGATATAGTATCGCAGTAAAAACGAAAAAGAGATGGCAACACAAGGAAATAATTCTCAGAACAAAGGTAAGATGAAAGGCCCTAAGTTCAATTTCTATTGGATATACGGAGCCTTAGCAATAGCGTTGATACTCATCAGCACTTTCGACATGGGTGGTACACCGCATGATATGTCGTATGGAGTGTTTGAGAAGAATGTCTTGGGACGTCGCGGAGTAGAGAAGATAGTAGTGATACGTAACGACCTCAAGGCAGAGATAACCTTGCAAACGGACTCGGTGGAAAACTTTGTGAGTTTCTTTTCGAGTCAGATGCCTGTGCCAAAGAAAGGTCCACACTTCATCGTCGACATACCATCGATAGACAGCTTCGAGGAGAGTCGCAAGGCAGTAGAAGAGAAGGAGGGAAGGAATATAACGGTCTTCTATGAGCAGAGGTCGAATCTCTTTGGCGAGATACTATCGTTTGCATGGCCCTTGTTGCTCTTGTTTGCCATGTACTTCCTGCTATTCCGTCGCATGGGCGGAGGCGGTTCGAGCAATATCTTCAGCGTAGGCAAGTCACGCGCCCAGATGCATGAGAAGGGAGACAGCGTGAGTGTGTCGTTTAAAGATGTTGCGGGACTTGAAGGAGCTAAGGAGGAATTGGAAGAGATAGTAAACTTCTTGCGCCACCCTAAGAAATATACAGAGTTAGGAGGAAAGATACCAAAGGGAGCGTTGCTTGTAGGACCTCCGGGCACAGGTAAGACATTGTTGGCAAAAGCCGTAGCCGGAGAGGCGTCAGTGCCATTCTTCTCGATGTCGGGTTCGGACTTCGTGGAGATGTTTGTCGGAGTAGGAGCGAGCAGAGTACGAGACCTCTTCAAGAAAGCGAAGGAGAAAGCACCATGTATCATCTTCATAGATGAGATAGACGCCATAGGACGAGCTCGCGGACAACGCTCCGGTTATTCAGCCAATGAGGAACGAGAGAACACGCTGAACCAGCTGTTGACAGAGATGGACGGCTTTGGCACGAATAGCGGTATCATCATCTTGGCGGCGACGAACAGAGCCGAAGTTCTCGACAAAGCATTGATGCGTGCAGGACGTTTCGACAGACAGATAATGGTGGAATTGCCTGATATACACGAGCGAGCAGAGATATTCGATGTGCATCTGCGCCCGTTGAAGTTGGCCGATGACTTCGACAGGTCGTTCTTGTCAAAGCAGACACCAGGATTCTCGGGAGCCGACATAGCCAATGTGTGTAACGAAGCAGCGTTGATAGCGGCACGTAAGGAGAAGAAATTCGTTGAGAAACAGGATTTCCTCGATGCCATAGACCGCATAGTAGGCGGCTTGGAGAAGAAGAATAAGATAATGACAGAGCAGGAGCGCAGAGCCATAGCATATCATGAGGCGGGACATGCGTCGATAAGTTGGATGCTCGAACATGCGCACCCCCTTGTCAAAGTGACGATAGTACCACGAGGCAAAGCCCTCGGTGCTGCATGGTATCTGCCCGAAGAGCGACAGCTGACAACGGCAGAGCAGATACTCGATGAGATGTGTTCAACGTTGGGCGGACGAGCAGCCGAAGAGTTATGCTTGGGCAAGATAAGCACGGGAGCCCTCAATGACTTGGAGCGCGTGACACGTCAGGCATACGCCATGGTGACATACTATGGCATGAGTGATAAGATGCCAAATGTGAGTTACTATGACTCTACCGGTCAGGCCGGCTATGAATTCAGCAAGCCATATTCGGAGCAGCGAGCCGAGATAATAGATAGTGAAGTGTCGAAGATAATCGAGAAGCAGTATGCCAGAGCGAAGGAGATACTCACGGAGTATGCCGAGCAGCATAAAGCCCTTGCTGAATTGCTCTTGGAGAGAGAGGTGATATTTAGCGAAGACGTGTTGAACATCTTCGGACCACGCCCCAATGGCGCTGTTATGCCACAAGATGTAGAGAATAGGAGAGACAAGAAAGAGGAGAAGCCGGAGAGAGAAACGTCGGCAACGTTTGTTACAGAGGAGAAACAGACAGAAAAGAATGAAGAGAAGTCGGAAGGAGAAGTGACAGAGGAGAAAATATCATCGGAGACAGAGACAGAAAAAAATGAAGAAAAGTCGGAATAGGCTGTAGAATGTAATAAAATAGTAACTTTGCGGAAGCAGAAAACAATAATGATATAATAATATGCGACGTACTAAAATAGTAGATATACTCGGGACGAGTGAAGCTGGTCAGGACGTGCTCGTTAAAGGCTGGGTGCGTACACGACGCGATAGTAAGCAAGTGATGTTTGTCGCCATAAATGACGGTTCGACAATAAACAATATACAGATAGTCGTTGATATAGACAAGTTCGACGCAAATGAGTTGAAACGCATCACTACAGGAGCGTGTGTCTCCATTCTCGGAGCCCTTGTAGAGAGTCAGGGCGGTGGACAGCGCGTAGAGATACAAGCCAAAGAGATAGAGATACTCGGAGACTGCGACAACACATATCCATTGCAGAAGAAGGGACATACATGGGAATTCTTGCGAGATGTGGCACACCTACGTCCGAGGTCAAATACCTTTGGTGCGGTGTTCCGCATACGTCATAACATGGCGATGGCAATACATCAGTTCTTTCATGAGAGAGGCTTTTTCTACTTCCACACGCCTATCATCACAGCGTCGGACTGCGAGGGAGCAGGTCAGATGTTCCAAGTG
This sequence comes from uncultured Bacteroidales bacterium, assembly GCA_937892255.1. Taxonomy (GTDB): domain Bacteria; phylum Bacteroidota; class Bacteroidia; order Bacteroidales; family Marinilabiliaceae; genus W3P20-009. The sequence goes on from CALAUL010000050.1 coordinate 13,444, forward strand.
ACAACGAAGAACCTCTATGACTTGAAGAAAGATGAGAACGGACAGATACGTTACGACGATGACTTCTTCGGCAAGCAGGCGTCACTCACAGTGTCGGGACAGCTTGAGGGAGAGTTGGCCGCTACTGCATTAGGAGCTATATATACCTTTGGTCCTACGTTTCGAGCAGAGAACTCAAATACGCCACGACATTTGGCGGAGTTTTGGATGATAGAGCCTGAGGTTGCGTTCAACGACATCAACGACAATATGGACTTGGCAGAAGACTTCATCAAGTACTGTATCCGTTGGGCACTCGACAACTGTCGCGATGATATAGAGTTCCTCAACAAGATGATAGACAAGGAACTCATCGAGCGACTTAACTTTGTGATAAAGAATGATTTTGTGCGTCTGCCATATACCGAGGGCATAAAGATATTGGAGGAGGCAGTAGCCAAAGGCCATAAGTTCGAGTTCCCAGTATTCTGGGGTTGCGACTTGGCGTCGGAGCATGAGCGTTACCTTGTGGAGCAGCACTTCAAGTGTCCTGTTATCCTTACAGACTATCCGAAGGAGATAAAAGCCTTCTACATGAAGATGAATGACGACGGAAAGACAGTGAGAGCAATGGACGTGTTGTTCCCAAAGATAGGCGAGATAATAGGCGGTTCGGAAAGAGAGGAGAGCTACGATAAGCTACTCTCGAGAATAGAAGAACTCGGCATACCTATGAAGGACATGTGGTGGTATTTGGATACACGTAAATATGGCACGTGTCCTCATTCGGGCTTCGGCTTGGGCTTCGAGCGACTCTTGCTCTTCGTGACAGGCATGGCCAACATCAGAGATGTGATACCATTCCCTCGAACACCGGGAAAGGCTGAATTCTAAGGAAATAAGGGCGACTCTCGGGTTGCTCTTTTTTGTATGTCATACTTTGACGAATGAGAAAAAAGGAGAAAGAATTATGTTGAAGCAGTTTTTGGTGATATTATTTATGGTAGGCCTTGCGGTGCTTTTTCTGTGTGTGAGGATATTGTTGAAGAAAGGCGGAAAGTTCGGCTCACAGCATATAGGTCAGAGCAAAGCCATGCGCGACAGGGGAATACACTGTGCCCAGTCGACAGACAAGATGGAGTATAACAATAGGAGAAATCCGCAGGATATGGAGAAATAGAAAAGACCGTCGCCCGATAGCAGAATATTACGGGAGACGGTCAGTATCATTGTTCGATAGGATAGCAGACGTAGCTGTTATTTCTTGAAGTAGCGGTTGAATAGTCCTTCGAAACCTTTACCGTGGCGAGCCTCATCTTTAGCCATTTCGTGAACAGTGTCATGGATAGCGTCGAGGTTCAACTCCTTAGCACGTTTAGCGATACGCATCTTGTCTTCGCAAGCACCGCTCTCAGCGTTCATTCTCTTATCGAGGTTAGTCTTAGTGTCCCAAACTACATCACCGAGGAGTTCGGCAAACTTCGCTGCATGTTCAGCCTCTTCCCAAGCGTAACGTTTGAAAGCCTCAGCAATCTCAGGATAGCCTTCGCGGTCAGCCTGACGGCTCATAGCGAGATACATGCCTACTTCTGTACATTCGCCCATGAAGTGAGCGTTGAGGTCCTTTATCATCTCGTCGTCGCAACCTTTAGCAACACCTATTTCATGTTCTGTGACAAACAGGAGACCTTGAGACTCATCGAGAACCTTAAACTTCTCAGCAGGAACTTTACATTGTGGACACTTCTCTGGTGCGGCGTCACCCTCGTGAACGTATCCGCAAACTGTACATATAAACTTTGCCATAATAGTTGATTTTTAATGTGAATATTAATTAATTATTTATTGTTCAAGCATTTTGAGCATTTACCTTTAAGGTAGATATGAGTCTGGTCGACACGGCAACCTTTCAATACTTCAATGTCATCTATCTGCTTTTGTAAAGCAGAGGGTTGTGGAACGTCGATGATATCGCCACAGCAAGAGCATTTGAAGTGCATGTGGTCGGAGATGTCACCATCGTAGCGCATTCCGCTCTCCTCAATACCTATAGCCAACACAGCTCCTTGTTCGACGAAAATCTTTAGAGTATTGTAGACAGTGGTCTTTGAGAGGGTTCGCAGTTGTGGAACAAGAGCTTCATGTATCTCATCGACCATAGGGTGTGTCTTATGAGTGAGCAGATATTCCATTATTGCTATCCTCTGCACAGAGGGTTTTATGCCGTGTTCTATTAGGTGTTTTATAACCATCTTTGTAAACTATATCAGTTTGTAATCATTACAATGGTATTACGGTTGCAAATATATATCTAATTCACAAATGTACAATAGTAAAGCCGGGGAAAATGCTATTTTATTTTCGTTCTAAATAAAAATCAGAAGTAAGGAGTTTAAAATCAGGGGTATAGACATGTCGGGACTCTTCGATAGTAAGATAATAAATTTTCTTTGCGGTATTAGGATTAGCTTTAGAGAACTCAGCAACTATGCGTTTAGCGGGTTTTTCGGGAGTAGGAAAGACATTTGTCATGGCAGAGCAATAGAGGCCGGCTTCGAGGGCGAGCGACTCGAAAGAGTTGAAACTGTCGGTAGGGAGAATGACGACAAAGAGTCCGTCGGTGGCGAGCAAACGTTCTGCAGAGAGAGCAAGAGAGAGGTAATCTAAAGAGACGGTATGACGGGCGACAGCACGTTGGTTGTCAGGGGATTTGAGGGAGTTATTGAAGTAAGGAGGGTTGCAGACGATGAGGTCGAAAGGAGTGTTGGAAAGAAAAGAGACGACATCGATGCAAGAGGCAGATAGGCGGTTGTGCCAAGGGCTGTTGTTGAAATTCTCTTGAGCCTGAGCTGTGGCATCGGGGTCAATATCTATGCCGAGGATAGAGTTGGCATTGGCGAAACGTTGAGCTAAAATAAGAGCCACGAGACCCGTTCCGGTGCCTATATCTAAGATATTCTTAGGCGAGAAAGAGGGCGAAGAAGAGTAGCGAGGGTTAGCTGCGAGCGTGCCGATCAGGACGCCGTCGGTGCCAACCTTCATGGCAGTCTTGTCTTGCCATACGGTGAATTGTTTGAAAGAGAAATAGTTGTTCATCTTCCGGGTAGAGGTTTAAGTTCCTTGTTTACGCCGATGCCAAAGAGGGCGAAGTCATATTTCACGGGGTCGTCGGGGTCGAAGCGTCTGAGAATAGAAGTGAGTTCTTCGACAGCCTTCCAGTCGTTTTGTTTGCGGGAGAGCAGACCGAGGGCACGGCTGACGGTGGCGGTATGAACGTCGAGAGGCATCATGAGTTGAGAGGGTTTGATGCTACGCCAAAGACCGAAGTCGACGCCATAAGAGGAGGGGCGCACCATCCAACGCAGGAACATGTTGAGTCTCTTTGCAGCTGCGCCATGGTCGACATTGGCGACATGTTTGTGTGTGCGGGGGGATAGATGAGGCAATATCAAGTTTCTGAAACGAGAGATACCCTCTTTGATAGTCTCGCCATTGCGAGGGGTGAAGATATGCTCCATAGAGTCGGTGTGTGTATATATAGCTTGTAGAGCGCGTACGAAGCAGGGCAAGTCATCTTGTTGGAAAGTGCGATAGACAAAGGAGTTGAGACGAGAAACATCAGAGGCAGAGGCCCCTTTGACAAATTCGTAAGGGGCGTTGTCTAAGAGGTCCATCATGATATTTGCGCTTTTCAGTATAGCCTGTCTGTTGCCCCAAGCTATGGTAGCGGTGAGGAGTCCGGCTATTTCGATATCTTGCAGAGAGGAGAATCTATGCGGAATGGAGATAGGGTCAGAGGCAATAAAGTCACTATTTTGGTATTGCAAGGCCTTTTGTTCGAGGTAGTCTCTCATGACGCAACACTACAAAATGACGCCGTCGCTAATATTGATAATCCTATCGCACATCTGAGCCAGGTGCATATCGTGAGTGACGATGACGAAAGTCTGTTTGAACTCGTCGCGCAGGGCGAAGAACAGTTTTTGTAATTCTTGGGCGTTATGAGAGTCGAGGTTGCCCGAAGGTTCGTCAGCGAAGACAACAGCGGGACGGTTGACTAAGGCACGAGCTATGGCGACACGTTGACGCTCGCCACCAGACAGTTCCATAGGCTTATGAGAAGCTCTATGAGAGAGGTTGAGGAACGAGAGGAGTTCTTTGGCCTTTTGTTCTGCGGTACGTTTGTTGTCGCCACCGATAAGAGCTGGGAGCATGATATTTTCGATAGCCGTAAATTCGGGTAGCAGTTGGTGGAACTGAAAGACGAAACCTATGGTGCTATTACGAAAGGCGGACATACGTTTCTCATTGAGTTCTCCCACGTTGGTATTGTTGATGATGACATTGCCAGAAGATGGTTTGTCGAGAGTGCCGAGAATCTGGAGCAGGGTTGTTTTTCCGGCACCGCTGGCACCGACGATAGAGACGACCTCTTGCTGTTGGATATGAAGATTTACACCTTTGAGGACTTCGAGGTCACCGTATGACTTATGAATATCTTGAGCTATTACCATTATCTGCTATATTTTACAAGGTCGTAAATATTCCTTTCTTTCTTGGGAGCCTTCTTCTGTTGCTCTCGTTTGTAGTGAAGAATCTGATTAGCCAGTTCTGTTTCGACATCTTCAGTAGGCGAAGGAGTAGTCTTTGTCACCAGACGACCTTCGGGGTCGATGAGGAAATACGTGGGTAGGTTTGTCACGCCGTAGTCGGTTATGACACGAGGCATGAGAGTAGCGGAGAGGATAAGCCAATTGGACTTCTTGTCTTTGAAGAAGTCGGGCAGACCGTCGCTTTGTTCGTCAGTCATGATACCTACGACAGTCATGTCACGTTTGTATTTGCGTTGTACACCGTTGAGAGCTGCGATGTCCTTTATACAGGAGAAGTTTTCGGTATGGAGGAACCCTAAGTAGACGAACTTGCCGCGTAGGTCGGAGAGGCTCACCTCGTTGCCTTCGATATCGAAGAGGGTGAAATCGGGCGCGTTGCTACCCACTTTGAGGTGGTTTTTCTTGTTGTAGATAGTCAGAGCGAGGTTGCGCACCTGTTCTGTTTTGGCCTGATTGGTGGCAGTGATGAGAAGGGTATCGGTCTGACCGTCGGAGAAGAGTTGCGAATAGAAGCCGTCATAAATACCCTGTACGATGAGCATTTCGCGCAGTTCGTCTTGAGCGAAGAGTGAGTCTTTGCTGAGAATGCTGTCGAGCATTCCGAAGGTGAGAGGTTTTTGGCTGAGGGCTGATTTCATCTCTTTGCCGTGTCGGCTGTAGCTATATTCGAGGATAAAATCTTTGTTTATCATACGTTGACTTTGCCAATATGCTGGAATGTTCCATAGTACGGGTTCGTAGGCATAAAGTTCTTTCAGTACGGTGCGGCTCATTCTCATTCGTGGAGCTGTCCACAGTTGAGCGCGGGTGTATTTGTATATGAGGGGGAATATGCTGTCTTTGGTGGCATTGACGATAGGCAAGAGGGTGGAGTCCATACCAGAGATGAGCTCGTCGGCACGGCGCATATTGCGAGACTTCACCAGGTAAGTCATCTGCGGGTCGTATTTAGAGAATACATTTTCGAGTTTCTGAATAGCGGCGAAGTCATTAGGCACACTCTCGGTGTTCTTGATGCCCAGTTCTACGACTTCGGGACGGAAGAATGGGTTGAGTCTGTCGGCGTCGGCACGAGGTTTGAATGGAGGCAGAACGATTTCGTATTCTGCATTGGGGTATGCATACAGATAAGCACTATATGCACCTAAGTTGAGCATTATGCGTGATGGTTGGTCGAGGTCGAAGCAGATATCGAAAGCTCCGGAGTCGTCAATCTTCATCACCGACAGAGTGCGCGGTGTATTGGTGAGATAGTCAGAAACAGTCTCTATCTCTATGGCGAGAGAGGCGTAGTCGGGTGCAGAGCCGTAGAATCTCACTTGTGTCGCATGAACGTTAGGGCAGATAAGAAACAGCAGAAACAGAGTTAAAGATATGCCGATATGTCTCATCAGATTAAATCTTCTTCATTAGGTTATAAATTGGAGTAGGGACAAAGTCCGACACATCGCCACCATGGCGCAGGATATCCCTGACGATAGAACTGCTAATAGGAGTATGTTCCGGAGTAGTGAGCAGGAACGTCGTGTCAATACCGGATAGTTTCTTGTTGACCTGAGCTATGGCACGTTCAAATTCGAAGTCGGCGGAAGTGCGCAGACCTCTGAGGATATGTGTGGCACCTATCTCTTTGGCAAAGTCAACAGTGAGACCGTTGTAAGTTAGGACTTGTAGTTTGTCCTCAAACAGAGTACGGATAAAATATATACGCTGTTCGACAGAGAAACAGCTATGTTTGTCGCTGTTAACACCAATAGCGATAACTATTTCGTCGAATATGTCAAGTCCGCGGCGTACGATACTTTCATGTCCTACGGTAAAGGGGTCGAAAGAACCCGGGAATATTGCCTTTGTCATTTAATGATGTGTTTTATCCGACAAATATAGACAAAAAACAAAACTTTCCCTATATTTGCGTCTATGTTAAAACAGACATTACAGCAAAAACTTCAACAGAAGATGTCTCCGGTGCAGATTCAGATGATAAAGCTGCTGGAGGTCTCTGCCGCTCAACTTGATGAACGAATTAAGGAGGAGTTGGAGAACAATCCTACGTTGGACATTGATAATGAGGGGAGTTCGGAAGATACAGACACGACAGTTACGGAATCGGAAGCCACAGACACATCGATAGAGGAATATCTCAGATTAGAGAATGACACACCATCATATAAGTTGCAAGACAATAACTATTCATCGGCTGATGACGACGCAGTAAATACCACGATGTCGCGATTGCAAGCCGGGAGTACGTTGTCGCAGTCGCTCGAGCAGCAGATGTTGGAATATAACTTCAACGAGCGACAACAGAAGATAGCGCAATATGTCATAGGAAACATAGATGACGATGGATACCTTCGTCGCTCGGCCATAGAGATATCGGACGACATAGCCTTTGCCATCAATGATGACGTAGAAGAGGAAGAAGTAAAAGAGGTAATAAAAGTAATACAAACCTTTGAACCAATAGGCGTTGGGGCCTCTACATTGCAGGAGTGTCTGCTGATACAGTTGCGAGGCAGGAATCTTGACGATCCAGTAAACAAGATGGCCTATCGAATCATAGACGAGTGTTTTGATGAATTTTCGAAGAAGCACTTTGACAAGATAGAGAAGCGTTTGAAACTTAAAGACGAGGAAGAGTTGCGAGAAGCGTTGGAAGAGATACTACGTCTAAATCCAAAGCCCGGGAGTGCCTTCAGTGCGTCGCTTGTAGGAGCTGCACGACTGATTGTGCCGGACTTCATTGTGGAGTATGAAGATGGCAAAGTGACGTTTCACCTCAACAGGCGCAATCTGCCGGAGCTGAAGATAAGCAAGTCGTATGCGGCGATGCTCGAGGAGTTTGCACATAACAAAGAGAATCAGACGAACGACCAAAAAGAGGCGGCACTCTTCGTCAAGCAGAAACTTGATGCAGCACGCTGTTTCATAGAGGCGATACGTCAACGACATAACACGCTCTCGATGGTAATGAAAGCCATAATAGACTTTCAAGGAGACTACTTCATAGATGGAGACCCGTCAAAGTTGAAGCCAATGATATTGAAAGATATAGCAAATATCGTCGGACTAGATGCGTCGACGGTATCGCGCGTGTCGAGCTCGAAATATTGTCAGACACCGTTTGGAATCTTCCCGCTGAAACACTTCTTCTCGGAGGCAGTGCAGACCATGGAGGGAGAAGATGTCAGCACACGAGCTATCAAAGAGATAATAAAAGAGAGCATAGAGTCGGAAGATAAGCAGTCGCCGTATACAGATGACAAATTAGCGGAGATATTGGCGGCTAAACAATATAAGATAGCGAGACGAACAATAGCCAAATATAGAGAGCAGTTGGGTATTCCGGTTGCACGTATGCGCAAAGAACTATAAGATTATGAAAATATTTGCAAAGTTAATATCGACAGTATTCCATCCGTTATTGATGCCCGTAGTATGTCTGCTGTACATACTCTATTCACCGACGCCATGGAGCGGACTTCCCTTTTCGTACAAGTCATTGATGATGTTGTATATAGGCTTGGGGACGAGTTTGGCACCGCTGATATGCATAGCGATGTTGTTGGCATTGAGGATAGTGAAGACGGTAGAGATGCCGTCGAGAGGAGAGAGGTTCTTGCCGTTGATATTGTCATGTTTGTCATCGGCCATAACATGTTACATCATTACGACGAACTCAAATGCCTTTGTCTTTCCTGCGTTGATACGTTTAGTAGAGGGCATAACGTTTATGTTTTTCTTGGCCTTGTTGATAACACCGTTTTGGAAGATATCGTTGCATAGTCTGGGCATGGGAGCGTTGATAAGCTTTGTAGTGATATTGGGAGTGTCGTGCATGCAGGACTTCACAATAGCGGCATGTATATCTGTGGCACTGACAGGATTGGTATGTTGGGCGCGTCTTTACCTTGAGGCACATACTCCGATGCAGTTGTTGGTAGGTTTCGTAGTAGGAGCTGCGACAATGACATTTGCATTTTTGCACCCGTAAATCCCAAAGGATAAATCAGATGAAACAGTATAAGACGTTGTTGTTTGTCTTGGTTGTAATGTCGGCATTACTCCTGCTGAGTGTGATATACCCACAGCCATCGGTGACGTTGTTCGGAGTGACGTTGCGTTGGCCGTCGGTGGCAGATGTACTCAAGACAAACAAACAGGCATCGGTAGATATAGACGAGCAGTTGAACATAGTGGAGAGTTCCATGCAGATAGCAGTTGTCGACTCGGCACAACAAGCATATCAGGATAGTCTGTCGTTTTATACCAAGTTTTTTGCGCAGAGTCCGTCGCGCATATATTGTCCTAATGACAGAGCAGAGTATCTCTTTCCCTTTTTTCGTTCGTTGACAGACACGACGGAACGATTTGTCCACATAATACATTATGGAGATTCGCAGATTGAGGGAGATAGAATATCGGGATTTCTTCGTTACAGATTTCAGGAAAAGTTTGGAGGCTCGGGCCCGGGCATAGTGCCATTGTGGCAGGCTATAGGAGCGACATCTGTAGGACAAGAGCTTTCGGACTCTGTCCCGATGTATTATGCCGGAGGAATAATGGGACAAAGGGCAGAACACAAGAGATATGGAGCTATAGCACAGGTAGGGCATTTGACGAATGACACAGTAGTATTCACGGCATGGGGGCGAAGGTCGAAACGCTTTTCGAGAGTGAGAGTGTATGCCGGAAACATTGACTCGTTGTTGTCGGTAAGAATAGGCTCATCGGCCGTCAAGAGACTCACACCGTCGGACAAGACATCGAGCATGACATGGGAGTTGGTTTCGGCACGAAGCAAGATAACACTCAGCATGAGTGGTGCTTCGGATATATATGGCATATCCCTCGACACAGATACCGGAGTGAGCCTTACTAATGTCCCTATGCGAGGCAGCGATGGCACATTCTTTACCCGAATGGAGCGTGAGCCTATCCAGCGCATGTTGAGAGACCTTAACACACGCTTGGTGATAATGGAGTTTGGAGGCAACGCATTGCCAATGTTGAAAGATAGCAGTTCGGTGGATAAATATTGCGGAACATTCGCACGACAGATAAGATATATACACGACATATTGCCAAGAGCCCAAGTCCTTGTGATAGGACCGGCGGATATGTCGATAAAGAGAGACGGCGTACTACAGACGCACCCCCTTCTGCCATTGCTTGTTGAGCGAATGCGAGAGACATCGGTCAGTAACGATGCCGCATATTGGGATATGTATGGAGTCATGGGCGGATACAACTCCATGATATCGTGGGTCAAGCACCAGCCGCAATGGGCAGCACCTGACTATATACACTTCACCGTCAAAGGCGCAGATAGAATATCACAAGTCTTGTGGCAGACACTGATGACATATTATGACTATATGTGTTTCGTGTCAAAAAATAGAGAGATATGAGGTTGAGAGTGTTATTGTTGCTGATGAGCCTGTCGATATCATTAATCTCAAAAGGTCAGACGACATCATACATGTTGCCATTGTGTGCACGTCCTGACACGAATGTGTTGCAGGTCTTCGGTGAGGCGCATGGATATGAGCGACTCTTTGGGAAGATGGACTCTGTGGTGTTGTTCGGGCAAGGACGCGTCAACATATTGCATATAGGAGGTTCGCACGTACAGGCCGACTTCTACACACATGTCATACGTCAGAACCTTGACTCGCTGAATGCCGGCTTGCGCCCGCCACGAGGTTATGTCTTCCCGTATTCTGCGGCGAAGACCAACAACCCATTGAACTATCGTTCCACCTACGGCGGAGAGTGGCACAGTGCCCGAAATGCCCGAAAACAATTTGACATAGACCACGGCATGGGAGGAATACTCATTTATACTTCTGATACATCGGCATGGATAAACATAGACCTGAATAGAGATAGCGTAGAGCGATATTACACCAACAGAGTACATCTGATAGGACGGTCGACACAAGGAGTGTTGTCTCCCCGACTGATGACATCGGACTCGGTGGAGTATAAGCCCGATATAGAACCGACAGGCTATTGTTTTAATCTCGACAGCGACGTGGAGAACTTTAAGATAACATTGGTTAACGACAAGTCGATAAGCAATGTAGTCGACACGTTTGTCATCACCGGCATAATGCCAGACAATGACGAGCCCGGCATAGTATATAACAGTATAGGCGTCAACGGAGCCTCGGTGCCATCGTATCTGCAGTGTAAGAACTTTGAAAAAGACCTGTCGCTGATAAAACCCGACTTGGCGATATTTGCGATAGGAATAAACGATGCATCGACATCAGATTTCACCGACTCACTCTTGTGTGCCAACTACGACTCACTAATACATCAGATACGAAAAGTCAATCCGGAATGTGCGTTGCTCTTCATCACTAACAACGACAGCTATAAACGCAAATATCGCAGGACATATATAGTGAATAAGAACGGACTCGTAGCACAGACAGCATTCTATCGATTAGCGAATAAGTGGGACGGCGGACTGTATGACCTATTTAAGATAATGGGAGGCCTTAAATCGATGGCAGAATGGCAAGAGATGGGCTTGGCGCAACGAGATAAGATACACTTCACGCGATTGGGTTATGAGATAATAGGTAAGATGTTTTTCGATGCCTTCTTGGAATATTATCTAAATTCGGACTATAAACTACAATACGATATATGGTGACCGATTTTTTATATAATGTTTTTGCATTCGACGATGAGTCGCCATTGCTATTTACGCAGCTGTATTTTTGGGTGTTCTTTGCAGTTGTCGTTGCGTGTATGTTGCCACTTCGCAACAAGTTGCTCATGCGCAACACCTTTTTGTTCTTTGTGAGCGTCTTCTTCTACTATAAGACGAGTGGCATATTCACATTGATACTGCTCTTTGCCACGTTGCTCAGTTTTTTTACAGGTCGTTGTATAGGCAAGGCCAAGACAGAAGGAGGACGCAAAGGGTGGTTGGTGACGGGTATCGTAGTGAGTCTTTCGGTGCTGTGTTACTTCAAGTATGCGTACTTCATCACCGACATGGTCAATGAGCTGTTCGGGACGGACTTCGTTGTGATAGATTACTTTGCGCAAATAGGCAATGCCATAGTCGGAGACAACATATTCCGAGCCGATGTGATATTCCTTCCGGTGGGAATATCGTTTTACACCTTTCAGTGCATAAGCTATCTGATGGATATATATCGACGACGCATAACGTCCGTGCCGAATATCCTTGACTACGGATTTTATGTATCCTTCTTTCCACAGCTTGTTGCGGGACCAATTGTTAGGGCCAACGAATTTATGCGTCAGCTATATCGCCCATATAACCTATCACGCAAATATTTTGGCATTGCGGTCTTTTGGATACTCAACGGCTTGGCGAAGAAGATAATATTGTCGGATTACATAGCCGTTAACTTTGTAGACAGAGTATTTGCTAATCCGACGATGTACGGAGGTTTTGAAAACCTCGTGGCACTCTTTGGCTATTCGTTGCAAGTATATGCTGATTTCTCGGGATATACCGACATAGCGACAGGCGTAGCGTTGCTCATGGGCTTCTATTTGCCGTTAAACTTCAACTCCCCGTACAAAGCACCTAATGCCGGAAACTTTTGGAAACGATGGCATATATCTCTCTCGAAATGGCTGCAAGACTATCTCTACATACCTATGGGAGGGAACCGCAATGCCACATTTGGCACATACGCCGTCATCTTCACCATAGCGACAGTAGGCACTATCCTCTCCGGGTCGATATGGGTAGCTATTGCCGTCATAACATTGTCGGCGACACTTGCCATAGTAGCACTGTTGAGACCGGATAGGAAGAAGAAAATAACGACAAACATAAACTCCATGAATACGATGTTGCTTGGAGGCTTGTGGCACGGAGCGTCGTGGAACTTCATGATATGGGGCGGACTTAACGGCATAGGCATGGTGATATTTAAGTTGTGGAAACCACTTAATGCCTATTGGAGAGTGGTAGTCATCGGCTTGTCGTTGGCATTGGCATGGTGGCTTTTCGACATCACGGGACAGCCGGTGTTCCGCATAGGAATAGTGTGGATAGGCATCATAACAGTGGGAACGGTCATAGCATTGATATTTAAACTCATCACACGCAAGACATTTAGCAAAGTGTCGTATGTGTGGGCTGTGTTTCAGACCTTTGTATTCATAACGTTCACCCGATTATTTTTCCGCTCGGGAAGTAACCTTGACCCGGCAGAAGCAAACGACACAGCATGGCAAACAGCGAAAGACATGGTAGCCCAGATAGGAACACCATGGAACATATCACAGATACCGGCAGTGTGTACGGAATATTGGGCTGTGCTGGTGCTTATCGTAGTGGGAATGATAATACACTGGTTGCCCGACGACTTCAAACGCCGTTATCGCATAGTATTTTCTGCAATGCCACTATGGCTCATGTGTATAGTGAGTGTAGTGGTAGTGTTCATTGTCTACCAATTTGTGACAGCCGACTTGCAGAAGTTTATATACTTCCAGTTTTAGAAAGAAGGACGGCAAATAAAAAAATCGACATCTGAGTACGTGTGTAGAGAAGAACGGTTGTCATGAGGGTGTATAAACAATAAATAGACACAGTCATGAAGCCCTTATCACTTGATACCATAACAGCGACTCCAAATGTAGGAGCATTGTCGCACACGCGGCTAATGTCGATATTAGCATCGAAGAACGCACATCCAGAGAGTTTCTATCTTACAGGTTTTGAGGGTATATGTGTAGAGGCAGATCACGCGACACTCACCGAGGCCGTCATATCATCAGTTATTCCTCTTGATGGAGAGTTGCTCATTGTTGGCAACGGTGAAGTGACGAATATGTGGTGTCAGTTTGCATTTAAGCACAACATAGCGGTGTCGATGTTGAACAGTTCGTATAGCAATTTGATAGAGATATTGGAGGCAATGCTGTCGACCAACAAGAAGATATCACACATCATCTGTTGTTCGGAGTTGAGTGTGGCGACAGTTCGACGTATAGGTCGAGTAGTTCGTCGTTCGCGACGCTCGTTGGTGTTTGACAATAGTTCATACGACATATCAATGGAGAACATCAATGATTGTGGCATAGACTTTCTCATGACAGCGTTGGATTATAATGAAGAAAAGCCGGTGTCGTTGCTCTTGGCACGTCGTTCGAAGCTCGTTCAGACGGAAGGTAATGCACGCGCTGCACATCAGGATATATATGCTATATGGCAAGAGGTGTTGGGCAACCGTCGTTCTACACTGGAGCCTATGGCAGCATCATAGAAGAGAAAAACGTCATGAGTGGAATAATATGGTGATGTATTCCACTTTGCCGTCGATAAGTTGGTTCTTATTAAACGTGAAAACAAGTTGGACGCATTCGCCTAATTCGGATGCGTCCTTTATGTTTTGTTTGTGGGGGTGATGTACAGTAAACCTATTAGCGAAATAAAAATAACGTGAGTATGAATAGTTAATCGTAATTATAAAGTGTAATCTTTGCGTCAGATGTCTACGATGATAAATAACAGGAAGATAAAATGTCTAAATATGATTGTTGTATATCCGGAGAAAGGATATATATGGAGAATTATCAGGTATTATGAAAAAAATCGTAGAAAAGAGAAAAGATTTGAAGTCTTTATCAGCGTGTGAAATAGTTCCTCTATTGTGAAAATCATTTATGACGATAATTACAGAGAGATGATTACGTTGCAAAGGTGCTAATTTAGTATCTTCGCAACATGAAGGAGAATATAAAGACACGACGAGCCATAGAAAAGGATTTGTCGGCAATGCTTGATATATACAATTATGAAGTGAAGCACGGCGTTGCCACGTTTGACATCACACCGAAGAGCGTCGAGGAGTGGCGTCGGTGGATAAAACAGCACAATGTAGGAAATCACCCATTGATAGTGGCAGAAGCCGAAAGTGGAGAGATGATGGGTTATGCCTCGTTGTCGGAATATCGTTCGAAAGAGGCATATCGAATGACAGCGGAACTATCAGTATATGTGGCAAAAGAACATCGCAATAAAGGAGTAGCCTCAGTGCTGCTTGAGTCCATCATACGAATAGCGAAGTCGGAGACAGAATTGCAAACCATAGTCTCGGTGATAACGAGCGGTAACGAAGTGAGCCGTCGTCTGCATGAGAAGTTTGGCTTTGAGTATTGCGGAACGATGAGTCGTGTAGGAAAGAAATGGGATAAATGGCTCGGGATAGACAACTACGTGCTACATATCTGAGAGGCTGTAAAGACAGCATCAGAGAGGGCAATTTGCCATTCGTCGAATCTCAAAATAAATATCAAACAGCATTCGTTATTGAGAATAAAACATTATTTTTGTAGGGAGTATCAGCAGTTCGTAATAAAGTGTCGACGTGGAAGTTAGTCGTCATGTAACGGAGAAGTGTTGAAACACTTGTGCAATCAGTTGTCCTGCGTCGACGGGACAGAAGAACAATAATGAGAAAATTATATGCAAAATGACAGTTGTAGGACTGTTGAACATCTAATCATACTATGTCAACACAAGAAGCAACAAACGATATAGAGCATGCAGAGGCCGAGCAGCCAAAGCCACGCTTTACGCACCTACATGTGCACACCCATTATTCGGTGCTTGATGGAATGTCAAAGGTGGAAGACCTCATCGACAAGTGTCAGCGCACGGGAATGACGGCCATAGCTGTTACCGACCATGGAAATATGTTCGGAATAAAAGAGCTTTTTGATAAGATAAACGGCATAGAAGATGGAGTAAAAAAGCACAAAAAAGAATTGGCCGAAGCGCAAGAAAACGGAGATAAAAAAGCCATCGAGGAACACGAAAAGTATCTCTCCTCGCACAAAGTAAATAAGGTAAAACCCATCATTGGCTGTGAGGCATACTGTGCACGTCGTTCGTTACATTTGAAAGACAAAGACTACAAGATGATCAACCCTGAAAGTGGCAAAGAACAAATCGTTGACGCCTCAGGTTATCACTTGTTGCTTTTGGCTAAGAACAAACAAGGCTATCACAATCTCTGCCACATGGTCTCTGTAGCATGGGTAGACGGCAACTACTATCGTCCACGTATAGACAAAGACCTTTTGAAAGAACATAGCGAAGGTCTAATAGTATGTTCGGCGTGTTTAGGTGGCGAGATACCACAACTCATCATCGCAGGCAAAATAGACGAAGCCGAAAAAAGCATAATGTGGTTTAAAGAGATATTTGGCGATGACTATTACTTAGAAATACAACGTCACAAGACTGATAAGCCACGTGCAGACTATGAAGTATATAAGCGACAAGAACAGGTCAATAAAGTCATCTTAGAACTAGCAAAGAAGACCAACACCAAAGTAGTTGCTACCAACGATGTGCACTTCGTAGAAGAAGAACACGGAGAAGCACACGACCGCCTTATCTGTTTGTCAACGGGCAAAGACCTTGATGACCCCAACAGAATGCACTACACCAAGCAAGAGTGGCTCAAGTCTCCAGAAGAGATGGCGGAATTGTTTGCAGATATACCAGAAGCACTTGAGACATCAATGGAAATAGCTGACAAAGTAGAACTATATGATATCAATCATGGTCCTATAATGCCAGTATTTGAGATACCTACCGACTTCGGCACAGAAGAGCAATATCGAGAGAAGTTCACACACGAACACCTCTTCAACGAATTCACATGCGATGAGAAAGGCAACGTTGTAATGTCACAAGAAGATGCAGAGTCGAAGATAAAAAAACTGGGTGGATATGATAGACTCTATCGTATTAAGTTAGAAGGTGATTACCTTAAGAAACTGACCATGGACGGAGCAGTGCTTCGTTACGGTGACCCTATTCCCGACAATGTCATGGAACGCCTCATCTTCGAACTTCATATCATGAAGACAATGGGTTTCCCTGGTTACTTCCTTATTGTACAAGACTTCATAGCAGCGGCACGAGGCATGGGCGTCTCAGTAGGTCCGGGTCGTGGCTCAGCAGCAGGCTCTGTAGTCGCTTACTGCCTTAAAATAACAGATGTTGACCCACTGAAATATGACCTGCTTTTTGAGAGATTTCTAAACCCTGACCGTATCTCATTGCCTGATATCGATATAGACTTTGACGATGATGGACGAGGAGAAGTGTTGCGTTGGGTAACAGATAAATATGGCAAAGACCGCGTAGCCCATATCGTCACATACGGCACAATGGCTACAAAGTCAGCCATCAAAGATGTAGGTCGTGTACAGAACGTTGAGCTAAGCGAGATAAATGCCATCACCAAGATGATACCCGACAAGCTCCCCGTACCACAAGGCAAAGACAAAGCACCTAAAATGACAGTCGGCAACTGTGTGAAATTCTTACCAGAACTAAACGAGAAAGTCAGCTTGGGAAATGACAATCTCAAGGAGACGATGCGCTATGCAGAAATGCTTGAAGGCACAGTGCGCAATACCGGTGTGCATGCCTGTGGTATCATCATTGGAGCAGATGACCTAAAGAAATTTGCACCCCTCTCAACAGCTCAAGACAAAGAGACAAAAGAGGATATGCTTGTCACACAATATGAAGGCTCTGTCATCGAATCCGTCGGACTTATCAAGATGGACTTCCTTGGTTTGAAAACACTTTCAATAATCAAAGAAGCACTCTCTATCATTAAGAAGACACGTGGAATAGAGATAGATATAGACAACATACCCATAGACGACGAAAAGACATACCAGTTGTATAGCGAAGGCCGCACTGTCGGGACATTCCAGTTTGAGTCGGCAGGCATGCAAAAATATTTGCGAGACCTCAAGCCCACAGTATTCGAAGACCTCATAGCCATGAACGCCCTATATCGTCCGGGCCCAATGGACTATATACCACAGTTTATCGCACGAAAACATGGCAGAGAACCGATAGTCTATGATATAGACTGCATGGACGAATATCTGAAAGACACATACGGCATTACCGTATATCAAGAGCAAGTCATGCTTCTCTCTCGTAAGCTTGCCAACTTTACACGCGGTGAATCAGATACACTACGTAAAGCCATGGGTAAGAAGATGATTAACGTCTTGAATAAGATGAAATCAAAATTCATCACTCAAGGACAAGCCAACGGACATGACCCCAAGACACTCGAGAAGATATGGGGCGACTGGGAGAAATTCGCATCATACGCCTTCAACAAGTCGCACGCCACATGCTATTCGTGGGTGGCATACCAAACAGCATATCTCAAAGCCAATTACCCTGCCGAACTGATGGCTGCCAACCTCACATGCAACAAGAACAACATCACCGACGTGACAAAATTCATGGAAGAATGCGTTGCGATGAATATCGTTGTTAACGGACCTAACGTCAACGAATCAATGCTTAACTTCACCGTTAACGACGAGGGTCACATCGTGTACGGCTTAGCAGGCGTCAAAGGCGTAGGAGAAAATGCTGCACTTGAGATAATCAACGAACGAGAAAAAAATGGCAAATACAAAGACGTTTACGACTTCTTGGAGCGCATAAACCTGTCATCATGCAACAGAAAGACAATAGAGTCGCTCGTATATGCCGGAGGACTTGACTGCTTTACAGACATAACAAGAGAGCAATATTTCGCACCTATAAAGAAAGACTCGGAAGAGAAAGGACTCGACGTCTTGATGAAATATGCGCAGTCGTATCGCAAGAGTTTGGAACAGTACACCAACACCCTTTTCGGAGACCTCTTGTCAACAATACAAATAGACAAACCGGTGTTGCCAAAAGTCTCCGTGGCATGGTCCGATATGACGCGTCTGAAATATGAGAAAGACATGATAGGCATATATCTTTCGGCACATCCACTCGATAGTTACAAGTACCTCTATTCGTTCTTTGTAAAGAATAACATGTCAGATTTGGCAAGAGCAAACCTTATCAATATCAAGAATCAGAAATTCAGAGTAGGAGGATTAGTGTCAGCAGTGAAAAACGGCATAGACAAAAACGGCGCACCATATCTCATAGCCACACTCGAAGATTTGAACACGACAGGAGAAATCGCACTCTTTAAAGACGACTTCGTCAAGTATTCTAATCAGTTCGTTGTTGACGCATGTCTGTGCATCTCCGGTAATGTCACAGAAAGCAAGTACGACCCAACAAAAGCATACATGACGATAACAGATGTGTCGCCGATGGCAAACTGCTTGGAGAAGATGAATATCAACGGCATGAGAATGACAATACCATACTCTCTTGTGAGCAAACCATTGATAGTGGAACTGAAACAATTCTTGGTGTCATCAAAGCAAAAGAAGATGTTGCAAGAGGATAAAACGTTTTCAGGATTGATATTGCCGTTGTCGATATGTCTGGAAGATGCAGAAACACTCATGAAATTGCCGATGCATTCCGACGAGTATTGTGTTAAAGTAGACAAAGACTTCTGTAATTACATATATTCCAACACAGAGATAAGCGTAATGACATATTAAAATAAAATATATCAGATGAAAAAGAGAACATTATTCATAGACAGAGACGGCACACTGATAGTAGAGCCGCCAGTGACATTCCAAGTGGATAATCTGGAGCAAATGACGTTTTTGCCAGGAGTGATACGCAACTTGCATTTCATCAAGAAGAACCTTGACTTTGAACTTGTCATCGTCACCAATCAAGACGGATTGGGCACACCAGCAAATCCACAAGAGAATTTCGACCTGATACAACGCAAGATGCTTGAAGTCTTCAGCGGAGAGAATGTGACATTTGACAACATACTCATCGATGACTCATATCCCGAAGACAACAAACCTACACGCAAACCAGGGACAGGACTGCTTACCGAATATATGACAGGAGATTATGACTTGGAAAACTCGTATGTCATAGGAGACAGACTTACAGACATGCAGTTGGCTCAAAATCTTGGTTGCAAAGGATTTCTACTCTCGACAAACAAAGAAGAAGCATTGGACATACCGGGCTGTAAAAGAGTCGAAAATTGGGACGAAGTGACAGAATTGTTGTTTGCTGGGGAACGAACAGCGACTGTGCAACGTACAACCAAGGAGACGGATATATACGTGAGCATTAACCTCGACGGGACAGGCAAATGTGAAATCACTACTGGCTTAGGTTTCTTCGACCACATGCTTGAGCAGATAGGCAAACATTCGGGTTCGGACTTGATGATAAAGGTGAAAGGCGACCTTCATGTTGATGAACATCACACCATAGAAGATACCGCCATAGCCCTTGGAGAGGCCTTGCTCAAAGCCCTTGGCAACAAACGAGGCATAGAACGTTATGGATTCTGTTTGCCGATGGACGATTGCCTATGTCAGGTAGCTCTTGACTTCGGAGGACGTCCGTGGCTTGTATATGACGCAGAGTTTAAACGTGAGAAGATAGGCGACATGCCAACAGAGATGTTCCTCCACTTCTTCAAGAGCTTGAGCGATGCATCTCGTATGAACCTCAACATCAAAGCAGAAGGAGATAACGAACACCATAAGATAGAAGGCATATTCAAAGCATTGGCAAAGTCGATAAAGATGGCTGTAAAGAGAGATATCTACAAATACGAATTGCCAAGTACGAAAGGAATGCTCTAACAGACATAAACATAAGACGATGACCAAAGTACAACAGGGAGATAAAGTAAGATTTCTGAACGAAGAAGGAGGAGGCATCATAACACGTATCGTGGGGAATACTGTATATGTGGAAGATGAAGACGGGTTTGAAATACCGACAATGAGCAGTGACGTAGTTGTCGTAGAGGCACAAGCGGTACAAAAACAGCAAGTCGAAGAGCGACGCATAGAGGAGAAAAAAGAAGAGATAGCGGAGATAGAAGTTGACTATGACTACAAATATGAGGAGGAACAAGCCGATGACCATTCGCCACGATTTATGTTGGCTTTCTTGAAAAGCGACAAAGGAAACAGCGGTTATCTTGATTTGTATGCTGTAAATGATAGCAACTCCTTTGTGTTCTTCACCCTATGTGAGCAAGTGGGAGACACGGACGATGTCAGAATGCTACACTATGGCACAATAGAGCCAAACACGAAGTTGCAACTCGACCGCTATAACCCACAGCGAATCGACAATCAGACGTGGCAATGTCAGCTGCTACTGTTTCGCAAGAGCAAGACCTTCGGAGCATATCCTCCTGTGTCGACATCGGTAAAGATTAAGTCTACAAAGTTCTACAAAGACAACAGTTTCGTAGACAATGACTTCTTTGCAGAAAAAGCAGTTCTTTATCCGATAATAAAAGGGGAGTTGGAATCAAAGGTAGAAGAACTTTCGGTAAATGAACTGTTGCGAGTAGCACAAGAGAAGGAACGTAAACCCGCAAAAGTGAAAAGCAAAAGTTCGGTAGGAGGACTCTTAGAGGTGGATCTGCACATAGAGGAGATAATAGACTCAACGGCCGGGTTGTCAAATGGCGAGATGTTGGAGTTGCAGTTGGCACGCTTCAACACCGTTATGGAGGAGAATCTGAAGCGCAAAGGACAGCGCATAGTCTTCATTCACGGCGTAGGCAACGGACGTCTGAAAGGAGACATAAGGAAACAGTTGGAGAGGAAGTATAGCAAATGCGAGTATCAAGATGCGTCGTTTAAAGAGTACGGATTTGGAGCGACACTTGTAAAAATCAACTGACGTGCAATAAAAGGGATGCGTGTATACGATGATAAATATAAAATGTTATATTTGCAAACGTTAAAATAATATCAAACACACAACTAGGTATGATGGATTGGGGAACTCTACTTACGACAAAGCGCACGGGACAATCTGTAGACAAGATTGTTCACGACCGTAGTGAGTTCCAGCGAGACTATGACCGAATGATATTCTCATCGCCATTTCGCAGGTTGCAGAATAAGACACAGGTATTCCCGTTGCCTGGCAGTGTGTTTGTGCACAACAGACTGACGCATAGTCTGGAAGTTGCAAGCGTAGGGCGTTCGTTGGGAAACAACATTGCCCGTCGATTGGCGGAGACCGGAGAAGGAGAAGGCTCATTCTTTGAGGAGTTGGGAGCTATCGTGGCAGCCGGTTGTTTGGCTCATGACATGGGAAATCCGCCTTTCGGGCATTCGGGCGAAAAAGCAGTATCACATTATTTCAGTAACGAGAGAGGAGCGGAACTTATAGATAAGGGAGGATTATCGGAAGCGGAGAAGAGCGACTTGATAAACTTCGACGGCAATGCCAATACGTTTCGACTGCTGACTCATTCGTTCAGAGGTCGCAGAGAAGGAGGTTTTGCTCTCACATACCCTACGGTTGCATCGGTTATAAAGTATCCTCGTTCGTCGGTTGGGACAAAGAAGTTTGGGTATTTCCAACAAGACAAAGAGACGTTCGAGGAAATAATGCAGAAGTTGCAAATAACATCTCTTGGAGACAAAGGCTATGTCAGACACCCTCTTGTATATTTGGTGGAGGCGGCAGATGATATATGCTACCAGATAATGGATATAGAAGATGCGTGCAGATTGGGAATATTGTCGTATGACGAGACGGTAGAGATGCTTTGCAACATCTTCAGTTCGGATACAGATGTCAAGGTATTCGAGAATAGAGATAAAGTGTTTGACAGAGTTACGGATAAGCATGAGAGAATAGCATATTTGCGTTCAATTGTCATAGGGAGGTTGGTTTGCAGATGTTCGGAAGTATTTTGGGAGAATAGGGATAAGATATTGAGAGGAGAGTTTAGTGGTAGTCTGATAGGAGGATTGCCGAAGCAAGAGAGAGTTGCCATAGAATTGATAAGCGAAAGAGCAAAAAAAGATATATATAGACATCAGTCGGTCGTGGAGATAGAGATTTCCGGCTTTAAGATAATGGGAACATTGCTTGACAAGTTCATAGAGGCAATAGAGAAACCAGAGTTGTACTATTCTGCATTGTTGAAGCCGTTTATACCGGAGCAGTATCAAGTGGCGTCGACGGATAGTTTTTACAACAAGGCTATGGCCGCTGTGGACGTTGTTTCGGGAATGTCAGACGTCTATGCTCTTGATTTGTTTAAGAAAATAAAAGGAATAGGAATATGAAGACAAGAAGAAAATACAAATTGATTTTCCTTTTTATTATGGGTTTGGTATGTTCGTCGGTTGAAGCACAGAAATATGTGATTGATGCAGAGATGATAACGCCAAATAGAGTGTATTGTAATGGGGAAGATAGTACAGAGATAGCTAAGGATTCGATTAAAATTAAAATCCGTAGAATTGAAAATGTAGACCACATATTTTGGGAATGTGGTTGGAACGGAGGTCAGGAGAACTATAATCCGGAAGGATATCCTGTCGCAAATTTACATCAAGTTGATAGTGTATTGTCTTTCCCTTTGGCTAACCTTGAGATTGATGAAGATAGTATAAAAGGCGAATATACCTGGTTTTTGAAAATGTATCCACGTTCACCAAGAGAAGATGAAGAACCGATAGTAAAATTAGAATATATCGTAACAATTTATAAAAAGCCTCACATCATTGATGGACAATTCTGTGGTTATGAAAAAGTACTTGAGGTTGACAGAAGATGGGGCGAGTTCGAAACGTACGAATGGAAGCTAACAGAAGAAAGTGACAATGGGAAAATTATAGAAGATAAGGAGACAAAAGAGTATAAATTATGTATTGATGAAGATTTACACTTGAAACATAATATGCATGTTAATTTGACGGTGACAACAAATGATAAGACGTGTGTTTCTCGTGATGAAGCTACTATTACACTAAAAGGTTATCCACAAGGGACGTTGACGCTAAGAGAAGTTGTAAAAGATAAAAATGGAAGTATTGAAAAAGAGTGGAAAGTGGCAGAAAAGATTTTGGTAAATAACAGTGACCCGATGTCTGCGTATGTCTGCTCTACAAATGAAGGGAAAGACTTTCAGATTGAGCTCAACAATATTAACAATTCCGGTAAAGGAGTTGAATTTAAATCGGGAGAAAGTGCTTATGGTGAATATAATAGCGAAGAGGGTTATCTCTTCAGTAGGAAAGAGTCAGGTATTCTGAAAATAGAAGTAAAAGACAAGGGTACAGGATGTGTTGTCTCTACGGATATAAAGTTCATAGACGATAAACCAGCTCTATCTATAGCTCCAGAAGAGCCTATCTCCCTTGAGAGTCAAGAAACGAAAATATTTGTGCCGGCACAATCTGCAAATGTAGAGAGTGACACTGTGACTATAGCGCGTTATTTGGACCTTTCTGAAAGTTATTCTGATTTCAATGTGTCTTTTGGAGAGTACATCGGAGATAAAGGCTTTGATGTAGAGTCTAATATGACAGGTATAATAGGATTGACATATAACGAAACACATACAATAACACATGCATATAAATTAGGAGAGGAAGAGCAGTGTAAGAGTGACGACGTTAATTTCCTAATTGATGTCACCATTCCGGTGCGAAATCCTGATGGCTTCAGCCCCAATGAAGATGGTGTAAATGACCGTTTGGTATTTGAAGGTCTTCCCGAGAATAATCATCTGTCGGTTTTTGATAGCAGAGGTGTTATGGTCTATGAGAAAGAGAATTACCGCAATGACTGGAAAGCCGAAGGTTTAGACGATGGCTACTATATGTACGTGCTTGAAGGTCAAGGTATAAAGACATTGAAGGAGTCCTTAGTGATAAAGCGTAAATAAAAAGAACTACTATGAAGAGATTAGCATTGATACTATTATTGGTGGTCTGCACCACAGCAACGACAATGGCGCAGAATGACCTCATAGTAAGTCAGTATATACATAATAGGTTTGCGATTAATCCGGCCTTTGCCGGAAGCAGAGAAGGCTTGACGCTGTTCGGCTCGTTTCGTAAACAGTGGACAGGTATCGAAAAGACACCTATGAGTGAGCTCTTTACTATGCATATGCCACTGAAAAAGGAGAATATAGTCTTGGGTTTGTCGGTTTATAATCAAAACATACATCAGTCGATGAACGCCGGAGTGATGGCGACAGTAGGCTATAGAACACGTATGGGAGAACGCACATGGCTATCTTTTGCCTTGCAGCCCGGAGCTTCGATGCGTAGTACCAATTGGGCGAAGGTCAACACAATAGAGCCTGGCGACAATGTCTTTCTTGAAAACGAGAGTTCTATATCGCCACTTTTAGGTTTCGGAGTATCGATATACAACAGAGACCTCTTTGTCGGAGCCTCGGTAAGTTCGTTTATGGTATCTGATGACTTCGACCAGCGCGACGCTAAATTTGATCCGGCAAACGCTACTTATATAGCAACAGCGGGTTACATGTTCAGACTTGGTGAAGAGTTTAAGCTACAGCCTTCTGTTATGGCAAGTTACAACAAGAAGAATGAAGTGACAGCTGATGCAACGCTTACAGCAATCTTCAATGACTTTATTTGGGCAGACATAGCTTATCGTACTACCGATGAGGCTATAGCAGGATTGGCAGTGCAGGCGATACCTCAGTTGAGAATAGCGTATAGCTACGAGTTTAACTTTGGCGACCTCAACGGATATAGCACAGGTTCTCACGAGATATCCATACAGTACGATTTGGTATATAAGGTAAAGACTGTTGGACCTCGTTTCTTTTAAATAGCGTGTATCTAAAAATAGAATGGCAATGAATAGAAGACTATATATATCGGTTATACTCTTGATGATGACAGCTGTTATCGTTTCGGCGCAGAGTAGGAGTAGCAGGTTGAAACAGAAAGAGATAGAGGTGCGAATGCTTAATCTTGTCGGAGGAACAGCGGCAACGCTCAATCCGGTGATGAAAGACTCGATACTATATTTCTCAACAAATAAGAAGAACGAAGTACTTGTCAATCATCTCAACGAAGAGGACGGCTCGCATCTATATCAGATATATTCTGTGCCTATTCGCAACGGCAAACCATACGGCACGCCAAAGCCATTCATGGCAGGGCCGCAACGACCGTTTAACCAAGTGGCAATAGCATTTGACGCAGACGGCAAACTAATAGTGACGCAGAACAATATCGAAGTGAAATCAAACAGAGGTGCGGTATTGGGATTGTACGAATATTCATCACCCTCACAAACGAACAACGGCTCTCTGTATATATGGCAACCCAAAGGTCGTTCCATGGCTTACCCTACATTCTCGGAAGATGGCAAGCTGATGATATTTACATCTGACATGTCGGGAGGAGAAGGCTCTGCCGACCTGTACTACTGTGAGCTGAAAGATGGAAGTTGGACACGTCCGGTGAATATGGGAAGTGTCATCAATACTCCGGGAGTAGAGACATCGCCTTATATACACTCTTCGGGCAAGATATTCTTCTCGTCGAATGGTAGAAGCGACTCTCGTAAACTTGACCTATACTACTGTTTTAGAACCGAAGATGGATTTACAGAGCCGGTGAGATATGATGGCATACTCAACTCGACAGCAGATGACTATGGCGTGTTCATCTCTGATGATGAGAAATGGGGATATTTCACCTCTACGCGTCATGGTTATGAACATATCTACTATTTCCGCAACAACTTCCCTGAGTTCCCTGATGCCAACGAGTGGGAGGAAGAGTCGTATTGTTATGAGTTCTATGAAGAGTCGGTAGAGAGCTATGATCCGAACGAGTTTTCGTTCAAATGGCGAGTATCCGACGGCACGGAACGTATAGGAATGACTATCGACCACTGTTTCGCAGGTCCGGGAGAATATACGGTGACACTCAGCGTCCTCGACAAGACATCAGGAGAGGAGATGTTTAACCTTGCAGAGTTCCCACTCGAGTTAGTTAAGCCGGAGCAGATAAACATTAATGGCAAGAAGACCGTATTACGAGGAGAAACAATTACGTATAGTGCAGATTCAAAAAATATTAGTAAGTTTACACCGTCGGAGGTTTACTATTGGGTAGTGTCGTCTCCTGATGGCGACATGAGAGTTAAAGGTCCTTCTGTAACAGTCGATTTTAGTGACAGAGGGGAGTACACTATAAAATGTGGCACGATTAATGTAGAGGATTCATCGGAGAAACTTGCGACTTACATTAAAGTCACTATTGATTAATTTAACAACTTAAGAAACATGAGACGTTTATTGTATACAATCATAGCTATAGCAGGGCTTGCATCTGTTGCAAAAGCACAGCCTGTGCCGGGAACAGATGAGAACATACCGTACCTTATGACGTTCGGTGGAGATGCTAAGACAGAATGGGGTGATGATAACTTCTTGCAAGTCATCTTCTTCTCCGTTCCGGTAGATTACACTCAGCCTGTGTACATCAGAGTTTTTGACCCCGACTGTGGCGGTCAAATCGATGAGCTTAATGGCGCATTCAATACTCGTACACGCTTTACTATATATGGTGGTGCCGGGTCGTGCTCCAACAAAGACGCTCAGAAATGTAACAAGAACGGCAAGTACGATTCGGGAACAATGCTTGCCACAAAGACCTTTGCCATGAATCCGCAGACTGATGGCAAGTGGCATACATTTGGACCGTTCAACCCCTCGGAGGGTGAGAACTTGCCGGAGTTTGGTGGTAGATGTTTCAAGGTAACAATAGAAGGTGTATCGGGCGATGATGGCAATATGTACACACTATTCCTCAGTCGTAAGAACAACGAGAATGTCAAAGTAGATGGTGGCTTCGCATTCTACTTCAAGTATAAATTCCGTCTCCACGACTCGGGAACAGAGGTTTCGCACATATACCCATATATCGACGACAAGACAATATCACTTAAGCAGAGTAACTTTGATTGGGACAACGATGGTTTGTTGCGAATCATCTCAGTGGCGAAGAACGGAGTCATGATGAAAGTGTCGAATGACGACCAATGGCAAACATCTACGCATGATGTCGTTGCGGCAGAGAAGAACACATCATGGGATATACAGATGGTGAAGTTCAAGACTAAACCTTTGCGCAACAACAATGTTGTCATATTCCTCGAGAACCAGTATGGTGAGCTTATGCCGTTCTACTCTGTCCCTATTGGAGGTATTCCTAAGTATAAGTACACTATCGGAGTGAAGAAGAAATAGTTCGGTATATTATGCAATATATAGGAAGAGGCGTTGCAAAGTAATGTTGCGACGCCTCTTTTTGTATTATGTCGGGATATGTCTTGTCGTAATGTATGCCGAAATTCCGGAGCAGACAATGCAAAGCTCTATCGTAAGTCGATGAATTTAATAGGCTTTCGGCTCATTGCGGGGAACTGTATCTTGTTGATGTATTCCGGTGACTCGAAGCTCACTCTCGGGGCTACACGAACCTTTGAACGGAAAAGGTCTTTGATAGACTTAGCGAAGCCCTCGTCCCAACGGTCTGCTCCCACGCGCACCTTTATTTCGTCGGTGCCTAAGTCGTTGGTGTAGACTTCTACAACATAGTTGCGAACTCCCGGAATATTATCTAAAATGTCAAAGAGTGCAGGTGGGTAAAGAGTCGTGCCTTTGTATTTTATCATCTGACCTTTCCTGCCGAGTACCGACGACAGACGCATAGTGTTGCGTCCGCATTTGCAAGGTGTGGTGTAGTGGTAGCAGATGTCGCCTGTCTTGAAGCGCAACAGAGGCATACCTTCGATGCCCAGTGAAGTAATCGTCACTTCGCCGGCTTCTCCTTCTGCCACGGGGTTGTTGTTGTCATCAAGAAATTCGACAATAATAAGTTCGGGTTGTAGATGTCCTCCGTTGAAATATTCGCAATCGGTAAACGAAGACTGCATTTCTGTCGAAGCGTAGGTAGAGTATAGTTGCAACTCCGGCCAATTCTCGCTAATCTTTTTGCCGAGGGTGTTAAACTCACCGTCGGGAGTGCGCAGTGCCTCGCCTATGCAGATGCATTTACGAAGCGACGAAGCGTTGTAGTTTATATTGTTGTGTTCGGCGAAGTCGATGAGTTTTATGAGGAAGGAGGGAACCACCATGCCGCATGTTGAGCCTATGCGTTGAATAGTGTCCCATTGAAGTTCTGGTATGCCGTTCCCAACTCTAGATACTCCCATGCCCAATTCGCGTGCTCCCATGAAATACGCCAATCCAGCCATGAAACGACGGTCGATAGTAGTCATCAGTTGCATGATATCTTCGGCGGTGCAACCAGCTGTGGTGAATGATAAGAACTCGTTGTACGATAGTCTGTCGAGGTCATTCTCGGTGAGAGCGAAGGTTACCGGATTGCCCAATGTGCCCGAGGTGGTAACGTAGTCAATGACTTTTACTTTGTCGACGCACAAGAAGTCATCGTTGTACTCTTGCAGGTCGGTTTTTGTGGTGACCGGAAGTCGTTGCAAGTCGGCTATGGTACGTATAGATGTAGGGTCTATATTGTTGTTGGCGAACATGCGTTTGTAGAATGGAGAGTTAGACGCAAGGTATGCAATAGCATCTCTAAGTCGCTCTTCTTGAAACGCTTTTATCGTTTCGATGCTCTCGTATTGTATTGACGGATTACGCTTCATTGTCTGTGTTACATTTTGTGACAAATATACTACAAAGATACGAGACTTCGCTTCTCTTACTTATTGCTTTAATATATTTATACAGAGTTGACGGTGACGCACTTTGCGATAAATGCAGAGTGAAATATCTTTTCTACAATCTTATTTGTTATTTTTGCTTTTGGATAAATATACCTTAGGATTATGTCGGTAATAGTGAACTTTGCGATGTTCCCAATGGATAAGGGAGTGAGCATGTCGAAGTATGTAGCGTTGTTGTTGGAACCGCTGCGACGTAGTGGAGTCGAATATGAGTTGGGTTCTATGGGGACAACCTTTGAGGCTCGTGACATAGAGGAGGCTATGGAAGTTGTCTCCATGGCTCATGAAGCATTGGCGGAGGTCTCGGATAGAATATACTGCACGATGACGATAGATTCACGCAAGGGCGATGAGAAACGCATGCAACATAAGGTAGACAGAGTAATACAACATACTGCAGATAGAGATGATAGTTCTCGATGATGAATACTTCATGCGCGAAGCCCTGAAGGAGGCTCGTGAAGCCCTTAACGAAGGCGAAGTACCTGTGGGTGCTGTTGTGGTATGCAATGGACGTATCATAGGACGCGGACACAATCAGACCGAACGTCTTGTAGACGTCACAGCACATGCCGAGATATTGGCTCTCTCGGCGGCTTCGCAGGTGTTGGCAGCCAAGTACCTCAACGACTGTACGCTCTATGTCACCCTCGAACCATGTGTGATGTGTGCCGGTGCGTTGGCTTGGGCACAACTCGGACGTTTAGTATATGGAGCTTCCGATGACAAAAGAGGCTTCGCTCGTTGTTCTCCCTCGCTCCTTCACCCCAAGACGCAAGTATCAAAGGCCGTGCTCGAAGAGGAGTGCCGTGCTATGGTAGTAGACTTTTTTAAAAGAAAACGATGAGACGCTATTTGATAATAATACTCCTTGCCATGGTGGCTCCCTGCAAAGTCATGTCGCAAAGTGTTGAGAACCGCACCACACGACATGGAGAGTGGGCGCACTATGAAGTGTATTACAACTGGGGCTTTATATGGATAAACGCCGCAGAGGTCGTGTTCTCTACCAACAAAGTCTCTTACAACGGACACGATGCCCTCAAGCTACGTTGCACCGGACGCACATATGACTCATACGACTGGTTTTTCTGCGTACGTGACACCTTCGAGAGCGTAGTGCACCCGCAGACATTGACCCCCTACACCTTTCATCAGCACAACAGCGAGGGCAAACGTCGCACCATCAACGACTACACCTATTATCAAGCCGACACCACCATACGCATAAAGGGCGAACTATGGAAAAGCAGTAAGTCGTTAGAGTTGCGTTACGACAACAAAATAAAATGGCGAGACAATGCAGCTGACGTCCTCAACATGGTCTACAAAGCCCGCAACATCGACTACAGCCGTTACAAAGTAGGCGAACAGATACCCATCACGATGATAATCAATCATGAAATATTCAACCTATACATACGTTATCTTGGAAAGGAGACCATCACGACAAAGGAAGGACGCAGCTTCAAATGCTTGAAGATAAAACCACTCCTTGTCGACGGAACAATCTTCTCCGGCGGCGAAGACATGACAGTATGGGTCACTGATGACAAGAGCCGTGTTCCCGTGGTTATCGAAGCCAAAGTGATAGTAGGCTCAGTAAAAGCAATGTTCGTCAAGGGCGCAGGATTTACAGACAATATGGAAGCCGAGGTAAAGAAATGAAAAGTATGCCATGGAGCCTATTAATTGGTATCTATATTCGGCAGAATAAAAAAACATACTTTTTTTGAGAACAAACACACGATATATACAATTAATTTGCTATGTTTGAAAAATATTGACTTGACATCGTTAAGCCGTCATAATGTTTGAGTACATAGCATAAGGAACGAACTACATATATACAAGAAGAACTATACAATATAATAAGATGAAGAAATTAAACGCACGTATACTGAATCCCTTTCGTTGGATTGTAGCCATAATGATGCTGTCCTTTGTATTGTTGTGGATAGCACAATCATTGATAGCCACAAGGGTGCTCAATCAGCAGATGGAACAGAAAATTAATGCCATAGGTGCTAACTTTGGTGTCATGGTTGCAGATTTGAATAAGACAATCAGACTCTTGAGCGAGAAGAAACCAACGCTCTGGGAGGCTATAAAAACAGGAGATACCTATGCATTAGAAGACGACCTATCTTGGCTCGCAGAGTCGTACAAGCTCAAAGGATATATCTTTGTTGATAACGACGGACAAGTCGTAGCCTCGTCGTTCGACAACTACATAGAATCGGAACTGAACGAAATAATAAACAGCAAGGAGAGCACAGCTTATGTTGGAGGTTGCGGATCTTTTGTAAAAGACATAATATGCGAGTACGTATGTGGACCAATCATTGACGATACAGACTCAACACTCGGACAAGTATTCCTCATAAGCTTCATAGCCACAGATATGGAGGCAGCCATGTCGCTCAAAGTACAACACGATGTAGACATATACATCTTCTCGCATGACGACTGTTTGCTCAACACCGCCGGATTAGACAACGCAGAAGTAGTGCCGATGGCAGAAGTCGTTGACAGCTGCTTTGAAAGCAAGACTATCTGGAAAGGAGAATCGGAATTTGCAGGTGAAAAATACATAACCACATATATGCCTCTCAATGACTATAAAGGAGAAGCAAAAGGCATGCTCTGTGTATCTTTGCCGGAAACACTCATAGAGGAGTTGGTAATGGCTATAACACTCATCTGTATCATCACACTCGTGATAGTATTGATAGTATACTTTGCTCTGTCGACAAGGATTTCCAACCGCCTGATAAAGCCTGTCAGAGAACTATCCGACAGTGTGTCAGTCATAGCCATGGGCGACCTTACTAAAGAAATAGCCACAAGCGATTATGCAACAGAGATACACCAACTTACAGTGGATATACGAGAAATGCAGAACAAAATACGAGAGATGATACTTCCCCTTGCAAAGGCTTCGGACGCTCTTGTAGGCTCAATGCAGCAACTCTCAGGAGCATCTATGCAGATGTCGAACGCAGCCAACCGTCAGGCAGCATCGCTGGAAGAAATCTCAAGCTCTATGGAGGAGATGGGTGCTAACATACAACAGAACACCGAGAACTCTATGCACACCAACAAGATAGCCGAAAACATCAGTTCGATGGTAGGTGAAATAGGGAATGCCGCAACGGACAGCTATGAAGCTATCTCCAATATAGCAGTAGACGTTCAAGCTATTAACGAACTCGTGTCGCAGACAAATATATTGGCACTTAATGCGTCAGTAGAGGCAGCACGTGCAGGCGAGCAAGGAAAGGGCTTCGGAGTCGTAGCCAAGGAGGTAGGACGTCTGGCGGACCAAACACACCAAACCGCATATGGCATCAATGAGACGGCAACATCGAGTACCGCACAAGCCGAAAATGCACATCGTCTTGTGATGGAACTTCTGCCTAAGATAGAGCAAATAGCGACCCTCATCAAAGAGATTACGGCAGCAAGCATCGAGCAGAATGCCGGCGTTAATCAGGTTAACTCTGCCATAATGGAACTTAACCGTGTAACACAGGAAAACGCTGCAGGAGCACAAGAGGTGGCGGCGAGCGCACAAGATATACAACGTATGCTCTTGGAGGTTAAAACAGCTCTGAATATCTTTAAGATTTAGGCGCCTTCAAGCGCGTAAAAAACTAATAGAAGGAGACTTCCTCAGAGACATTCAAAAATGCAACTCATCGATGGAAGTCTCCTTTGTTGTGTATGTACGACAGACCGAAAGCATACCTCCCACCGACGCATCATCGCATGGTAAAAATCTACCCATTCGTATGGTTAATATCAACCCCCATGTATGGTAAGATTTAAGGCTCTTTTGCTTACTTTATAGCTTTGACGGACTTTGTATTAAAACTTAAGCATTTCTTATTACCTTTGCAGCATGAAATATATACTATTGATAATATTGGTAGGAGTTGCCTTGTTGGCTCAAGCGCAGAACTATGGACCATCGTTGTCAGATGCTACGGCTCACATGGCATCGCTGAAGAGACAGACGGAAAACGTTGCACGTATAGAGTGTGACTTCGAGATGCACAAGAAGGTGAAGATGATGAAGGATATCAACGTGAGCAAAGGACGTTTCTCGTACGACAAGCAGCAGCGTAAGATGACACTTGACTATACTCAGCCTAAAGGCAACAAGATAGTAGTAGATGGCGATGACTTCATTGTCACTATGGGAGGCAAGACGACAGAACTGAAGGCGAATGAGACTCCCGCAATGTCACAACTAAGTGCTATGGTTACAGCCTGCATGACGGGCGACTTCATCTCGCTGTGTGACCGCTCAAAGGTCGATTACTATGCCGATAACGACATCTTTACCATAGTTATAACACCGCAGAACAAACGAGTGCAACGTTACATGTCGGAGATAGTGTTGCGCTTTGCACTCTCAGACTATACAATGTCCGTGATGCGTATGACGGAGCGCAATGGCGACTACACGGAGTATCACTTTACTAACAAGCAAATTAAGTAGACAATGAACCATTTCTTTAAAATAACATCTAAAAGAACCTTGGCAGAAGGCTCTTACACTTATGTAGTAGATATAAATGCAAACCATAGAGTCTTTGCAGGTCACTTTCCCGGCAATCCTATTGTACCCGGCGTGATGTCGATGATGATGGTGCGTATGTTGGCGGAAGACGCTTTGAAACGTGTTACACGTTATGCCACAGTCAAGGATTGTAAGTATTTGCAGACTATTATTCCCAATGGCACGCCACTGACGGTCAACATCACAATAGACGGTACGAATTTGAGCGGCGAGATACTATCGTCGGAAGGTGTTGCACTTATGAAGATAAAGAGCATCTTGGAGTAATACATGGAGCCAAACGTCTGCCGACAAGAACTAAAACAGTTGGGAGGGGTCGTCATTCTCCCTACCTACAACAATGCCCGTACTCTCATGGCAGTGCTCAATGATGTGCGCTGTTATGCCGAGGATATCATGGTTGTAAACGACGGTTCTACCGACGAAACACATACTCTGCTCTCTTCCGTAGATGATGTCATAGTGGTGGAGTATGCCGACGGACTTAACAGAGGCAAAGGATATGCGCTCAAGACTGGGCTTCGGAAAGCTACAGAGATGGGTTTCCGCTATGCAATCACTCTCGACTCCGACGGACAACATTATGCCGATGACATACCGGCCTTTGTAAGCGCAGTGAAAAAGCGTCCCGACTCACTCATCATCGGAGCTCGAAACCTGCAAGCAGACGGTATGCCGGGTAAAAACACCTTTGCCAACAAGTTCTCCAACTTCTGGTTCAAGGTAGAGACTTGGCAAACTCTCTCCGATACACAGAGCGGATACAGACTCTATCCGTTGAACAAGTTGGCGGGTATGCGTTTCTTCACACCTCGTTACGAGTTCGAAGTGGAGATTATTGTTCGTGCCGCATGGCGCGATATAGAGGTGTTCAACATACCGATCAAGGTGTTATATCCTGAAGACCGCATTTCTCACTTCAGACCTTTGCATGACTTCACGCGCATAAGCATACTCAATACGGTGCTCGTCTTGATAGCACTGCTTTACTACTATCCCAAGTGTTTCATCAAATGGCTCTCTCCACGCAATGTGATACGTTTCTTTGACAAGCATCTCATACATAGTGGCGAGAGTGCAGCACGACTGTCGGCGTCGGCAGGCTTTGGAGTTTTCATGGGCATAGTGCCAATATGGGGTTTTCAGATGGCCGTCGCTGTGGTATTGGCTCATCTGTTGCGACTAAACAAAATCATCGTTTTGGCAAGTTCCAATATAAGCATACCACCGTGTATACCTTTTATTATATATGGCAGTCTGTGGTGTGGCGGGGCGATACTCGGCGTTCCGACATTGATAGACATCACAACGCTCACAATAGAGACTGCATGGCAGAGCTTCGTGCAGTATGTAGTTGGCAGTTTAGCCTTTGCAACGGGTATGGGTTTGTTAACGTGGGGAATTTCCTTTATCTTTATCCGCTTGTTTAGGAAATAGAGCTGTATGAGAATACTCTTCTTGACCATATATAAGAGCTTAAAGAGAAGCAAGGCGACAATGTGGGTTATACTCATCGCTACTGTTGTTGTACTTGCTCTGATGGCTTTGAGGATACAGCTCGATGAGAATCTCTCGAGTTTCTTCCCAAAGAGTAGTGACGCTACGACGGAATTTGTGATGAACAACATGAAAGCCAAGGATAAGATTGTTGTAGTTATTTCTCACCCCGACACTCTCGAGACCAATGTATATGCTCTTACCGATGCGGCCGAGTACTACAACGATACGTTGCTCTTAGTCCTCGACACTACTATAACCACATCGTTGTACTTCGATGATCTAGCATCTGAAGAGGTTATAGACTATGTATTCGATAACCTTCCTTTCGTACTCACCGACGATGACTTCGAGGAGCTGGCGGCTCTCACTTCTGATAGTGCCATAGCCGAACGTATGCGCCTCAACGGAGATATGATGTCGTCTCCGCTCAGCACAGGTCTGAATTACATACTGCCTCATGACCCCATAGGACTGTCTACGTCAGTTCTTGCCCGACTGAAGACGTTGGGCAGTGAGTCGGCTCTCTCCATGGTAGATGGCTACATGATGGACACAGAGCAACGCAGTGTGGTGATGTTTATCAATCTGCCTTCCGACTTCTCGGCTACCGGCGACAACAATAAGATTGTCGGTGCTATACGTTCTACAGCACAAGCTGTCGAGACTCTACATAATGTGCACATACATATCTATGGAGCACCTATCGTCGCAGTGTCTAACTCTGCACAGGTGAAACAAGATGAGACATACACTCTTACTCTTGCTATAATAGTGACGGCGGCGGTGGTATGGTTTATGTTTCGTCGTAAGCGCACCATATTCCTTATACTCTTACCTGTATGCTTTGGCGGACTCTTTGCATGTGCTGTCATAGGAACTTTGGGTATAGAGTTGTCGCTTATAGCTATAGGAGCCGGAGCTACGGTGTTGGGTGTAGCCATGAGTTACTCTATCCACATGGTGACACATAGTCTGCACTCTGATAGTATAGAGCAACTTATCGACGACATGGCTTATCCTATGACTATAGGCAGTATTACCACAATAGGAGCTTTCGTAGGTCTTACATTCACACAGTCGAAGATATTGCATGACTTGGGATTGTTTGCATCTCTCGCATTGATAGGAACTCTCGTCTTCTGTCTGATATTTCTGCCACACTTTCTCACTCCGGAGGCATCATCGACAAAGAGCAGGCTCTTGTTATTTGTCGAGAAGGTGGCAGGTTACGACTATTCGCGCAACAAATGGATAGTGGGTGCATTGGTGATACTCACCGCTGTATGTCTGTTCCGCTTCACTGATGTGACATTCGACGCTGACATGACGAAGCTCAACTATCAGGGAGATAGTTTCATAGAAAAGTCGCGCATAGAGATGGAACGAGTTTTGCAGGTTGATGGACATCGCTCTACGTTGGTAGTCACCGGAGCTACGATAGATGAGCTTGCCCGCAATGCGGCTGAGTTGTCAGTCAAGGCACAGTCGTTGTCTGACGAGGGATTGATATCGTTCACCTCGCTGTCGCCGTACTTCCTGCTACCCGACAGTGTGCGGCACTTACGCCTTGACAGGTGGAATGCCTTTTGGTCACAAGAGCGAATAAGAGAGGTCTTCTCTTCGGTAGAAAGGCATGCTGAAGCAAACGGTTTCAATGTCGACAGCTTTGATAGTTTCAAGAATATAGTAAGCAAAGACTATGACGTCAATACCCTGACAGAACAGGAGATAGAGACATCTGTACTACTGAGTGAATGGCTTATGAAGTGCGACTCCGCATATCTGATGTATTTCAACATCATCACCGATGTCGACAAGCGCGATGCCATCATGCAGACTTTGTCTGAGAGTGACGATGTAGTGGCAACAGACATGGGCTATTTTGTCCGACAAGCCACATCGGGTATTGTCGATGACTTCAATACAATACTTGTTGTCAGTTCGTTGCTTGTCGGGCTTGTGCTGTTGCTATCTTATGGTCGTTTTGAGCTCTTCGTAATGACTTTCTTGCCCATGTGTATCAGTTGGGTGATAATATTGGGGCTTATGGCTATCTTCGGAGTAGAGTTTAACGTTGTCAACATCATACTATCTACCTTTATATTCGGTGTAGGAGACGACTTCTCTATCTTTATAATGGACGGACTACAGAGTGAGTATAAGAGTGGCAAGAAGATATTGTCGTCGCACAAGACAGCTATAGCCTTATCAGCATTTGCCGTTGTAGTGGGACTTGGAGCGCAGACGTTTGCCCAGCATCCGGCAGTACATTCGATAGGATTGCTCTCTATCTTTGGTATGGTAGCCGTCATCATCACTTCGTATATCGTTCAGCCGGTGTTGTTCCGTCTGTTCATATCTAATCCGGCAAAGAAAGGCTCTCCGTTCACGTTGGTCAGCTTCATCAGATCACTTTTCTTCTACATCACCTTCATAGTAGGGTGTGTGTTGAGCAACGTATTGCTGTTGTTGCTTGTCATCTTGCCACTCAGCAGACGTGTCAAGCAACGAGTCATGCGCACGTTCGTTTGGCTCTTCATGAAGTTCTTCTACAAGATTATATGCACAGTCTTTAAGTTTGTGCGAGAGGGCAGTGTAGACTTTTCGCACCCTTCGGTTATAATAGCCAATCATGTGTCGTTTATTGACATCATAGCCATGATGGCGTTATCGCCGCATATGGTGTTCGTGACAAAGACATGGGTGACAAGTTCGCCACTCTTTGGCTGTTTGGTAAGATACTGTGGTTTCTACAATGCAGATGACGGCAGCGAAGAGATGATAATAGAGATGCGCAAAGTGGCCGAAGAGGGCTTCTCTATAATGGTATTCCCCGAGGGTACACGCAGTGCAGATGGCGAAATACACCGTTTTCATAAGGGAGCTTTTAAACTTGCCGAGGAGTTGAAGTTGGATATCACGCCTATCCTCATATTCGGCAACGGACAGATTGTCTCGAAGCGTCAACCTCTGCATATCAAGACGGGTATCATTGTAAACAAAGTCCTTCCGGTGATAGCTCATGACGACAAATCGAAGGGAACAGATTATCGTAGCAGAGCCAAGAATATTCAGACACTGATGCGTAGCGAGTTCGAGAAACTTCGTCAGCAATACGACACGGTACATAATCCGTACTACTACTGCGAACTCATTCGCAACTACACTTACAAAGACCCGCAGTTAGAGTGGTATATGCGAGTGAAGGTTCGTATGGAAAACTGTTATGAGTTTTTCGATAACATCATACGACGCGATGCACGTATCACAGACATCGGTTGCGGATATGCGCCACTGCCTTTGATGTTAGGCTTGCGTTCGTCGAATAGAACCATACTCGGCATAGATTACGATGAGGAGAAGATAGCAGTGGCAGCTAATTCGCATTTGGTCGAAAGAATAAGAGAGATGGGCGGGGTTATAGATTTCATCAGTGGCAATGCCCTAGATGTCGCGTTGCCACCTTCGGACGTTTTCGTGATAAATGACATGTTACATTACCTGCCTTACGATAAGCAGACAACACTCCTCGAACGTTGTATAGAGAGTCTGACAGAAGGCGGACAGATAATAATGCGTGACGGAGACACCGACAATGTCAAGCACTCTACTACACGTCTTACGGAAGTCTTCTCTACGCGTCTGCTCGGTTTTAACAAGACAGATGGCGAACTGCATTTCCTTTCGACATCACGTGTGAAAGCATTTGCCGAACGACACGACCTTAGCGTCGAACTTCATACCCTCGAGCGC
The DNA here is from genome assembly GCA_937892255.1 of uncultured Bacteroidales bacterium. Classification (GTDB taxonomy): domain Bacteria; phylum Bacteroidota; class Bacteroidia; order Bacteroidales; family Marinilabiliaceae; genus W3P20-009. The sequence goes on from CALAUL010000050.1 coordinate 52,403, forward strand.
AACACATCTAATACTGTATATATATTGCGTCGTCGTGGGTAATGCGAAGCCGATGGATATATCCATGCAAAGCTTTTGGCTAAAGAATATGTTCCACCTCTTTAAGGAAGTATGAGCGTCGAGTTCCGTTCTTGTCGGTCAGAATCAATTGACCATCGGGGGCTATGTCTGTCAGTATGGCTTCAAATTCACTATTCGAGTCTTTAAACCTATAGTATTTGCCGTCGTAGCGGTAAAGGTCGTTCATGTATAGTGCTTTAATGTCGCTCCATCGTTCGTTGCTGATGAGGTCTACACCTCGTGGCATAAGTAATACCAACTCATTAAGTATATTGGTAATGGGCATTTCGGAGCCTGTGATAAGTCTTACAGATGTTGGGTTGGGAATGCTGCTGTCAAACTGTACTTGGTTGACATTGATGCCTATGCCGGCTATTGTCTCATATATAACTTTGCCTCTGACTTTGTTTTCTATAAGTATGCCTGCAATCTTCTTGTTGTCGACATATATGTCATTGGGCCATTTAATCTTTACATTGTCGATATATTTGCCGATGGCTTTCTTTACGGCTAAGGCTACAATCATCGAAAGGAAAAACTGGTTGTGTATATCCAACTGTTTATTCCTAAGCAAGATACTCATGAGAATATTCTGCTTAGGTTCGCTGTGCCATTTATTGCCTATCTGCCCGCGTCCTGCCGTCTGATGGTCGGTAATGACGATGGTAAAGTCGGGCAGAGTCGTCTTCTCATTTATTCTTCTCAGCTCTTCGTTTGTCGAATCAGTTTCCGGTAAGCGTATGATGTGCATAATCGTTGTGGTATGATGTGAATCTAAGCAAAGATATGACAAAGAAATGTAAGAAAGCAATATTTGTGTAAGAATTGTTGAGAGAGGTTGTTATAACAGACATAATTATTACCTTTGTGTCGACGAGGAAAATCCTTGTACACGTATAGAATTATATAGATGACACGAAAGAAAATCTACACTTAAAGAGATATACACATGTTGGTAAAGACTTACGGCTCAGCGATAAAAGGTATCGAAGCGTATACAGTGACTATCGAAGTAAATGTTTCGATGGGTATGAAGTTTTTTATTGTCGGACTTCCCGACAACGCTGTTAAAGAGAGCGAACAACGCATGGAGTCAGCCATTAAGGAAAATGGTTGGAAATGGCCCGGGATGAAGATTGTCATCAACATGGCACCTGCCGACATACGTAAGGAAGGCTCGGCGTATGACTTGCCTTTGGCTCTTGGGATATTGGCATCGACAGAACAGATTCCTGCCGACAATTTGGAAAAATACATCATCATGGGAGAGCTTTCGTTGGATGGTAGCTTGATGCCGGTGAAGGGAGTCTTGCCTATGGCTCTCAAAGCCAAAGAAGAGGACTTCGAAGGTGTCATACTACCCAAGCAGAATGCGAAAGAGGCGGCTATTGTCAGCGGACTTAAAGTCTACGGAGCAGAGAACCTGAGGGAAGTGGCTGAATTCCTCACAGATGGCACAGGCTTGGAGCCTATAGATCTCAATATAGAAGCTGAGTTTCTCCGAGGTCAGGATATTATAGACTTCGACTTTTCAGAGGTCAAAGGACAAGAGAATGTCAAGCGAGCTCTCGAGATAGCAGCGGCCGGCGGACATAACATATTGCTCATTGGAGCACCGGGTTCGGGCAAGAGCATGATGGCAAAACGTCTGCCGTCGATATTGCCACCTTTAACCCTTGACGAGGCTCTCGAGACGACAAAGATACACTCTGTGGCAGGCAAGATACCAGGCGAGACATCTCTCCTTACACAACGTCCTTTCCGAAGTCCTCATCACACCATATCTGATGTAGCTCTTGTCGGTGGAGGTTCGTTTCCACAGCCGGGTGAGATATCTCTTGCTCACAATGGAGTGCTCTTCCTCGATGAGTTGCCCGAGTTTAAACGTACAGTGTTGGAGGTTATGCGACAGCCTCTCGAAGACCGAACCATATCCATATCGCGTTCGAGATTTACAGTCGACTATCCTGCCAGTTTTATGCTTGTGGCGAGTATGAACCCTTGCCCATGTGGATACTTCAATCACCCCGAACGACAGTGTGTCTGTTCGCCAGGTATGGTTCAGAAGTACTTAGGACGTATCTCCGGACCACTGCTCGACCGTATAGACCTACATATAGAGGTTGTTCCGGTGTCTTTTACCAAGTTGGCAGAAGCACCTCCGGCAGAACAGAGTGCCGACATCAGAAAACGCGTCATAGCAGCTCGCAACATACAAGTGAAGCGTTACGCCTCACTCGAAGGAATACACTGCAATGCCCAGATGACATCTAAATTGCTCAATAAGTATGCCGTGCCCGATGAACGTGGTCGTATGATACTCAAAGCAGCTATGGAGAAACTCGGACTCTCGGCACGAGCTTATGACAGAATATTAAAAGTGGCACGCACCATAGCCGACTTGGCAGGAGAAGAGTGTGTGCAGTCGCAACATATCGCCGAAGCTATCCAATATCGCTCTCTCGACCGTGATACGTGGGGCAATTAAACCGAAATGTGTACCTTTGTAGCGATTTACAAGATTATCTGCTGATGAATAATAACCGTTATGCGCTGTTGCGCGAAATATTGACAAGACGTGTTCTGCTTCTCGATGGTGCAATGGGCAGTCTGATACAGAAAGTAGGACTTAAGGAAGAGGACTTCCGCGGTGAGATGTTTGTCAATCATCCTATGCCACTCAAAGGCAACAATGATGTCTTGGTGTTGACACGTCCCGATGTCATAAAAGCTATTCACAGACAATATCTCGAAGCAGGTTCGGATATAATAGAGACGAACTCATTCAATGCTACATCTGTCTCACAGGCCGACTACGGATTAGAGAGCGAGGTGTATGCTATCAACAAAGCCGCTGCCACTATAGCACGCGAGATGGCTGAAGAGTTCTCTACACCCGACAAACCGCGCTTCGTAGCAGGCTCTATGGGACCGACTAACAAGACGGCTTCCATGTCTCCCGATGTCAACAATCCTGGCTACAGAGCTATAACCTTCGACCAACTTGCAGAAGCCTATGGAGAGCAAGTCAGAGGTCTCCTTGATGGTGGCGCAGATATTATCCTTATAGAGACGGTCTTCGACACCCTTAATGCGAAAGCCGCTCTCTATTCTGTCAATAGAGAACTCGAAACCAGAGGCATAGAGAAATTCCCCGTGATGATATCTGCTACAGTGGCGGATAAGAGCGGGCGAATACTCTCCGGACAGACGGTAGAGGCTCTCTTGTATTCGGTCTCACATATCGAATTGTTATCCGTGGGTCTCAACTGCTCTTTCGGAGCACATGACATGATGCCATATATCGATGAGTTGGGAAAGAAGTCTCCATACCTCGTGAGCGCATATCCCAACGCAGGAATGCCCAACCAATTTGGCGAATATGACCAGACACCCGATAAGATGGCACAGCAGATAAAAGACTTCCTGGAAGGTGGCTTGGTGAACATCTTAGGTGGCTGTTGCGGAACTACACCGGGGCATATACGTGCCATGGCTCAGATTATCGACACAGCTAACATACACAAGCCTGCCACCACAGATCATACAATGCACCTTAGCGGACTCGACGCACTGACAGTAAGCAAGGCGCAACGTCAGTTCTACAACGTCGGCGAGCGCACCAATGTCGCCGGCTCGCGGAAGTTCGCTCGTCTCATCTCAGAAGGTAAATATGACGAAGCTCTCGATATAGCACGCTTAGAGGTGGAACAAGGTGCGGACATCATAGATGTCAACATGGACGACGCCATGCTTGATGCAGAAAAGGAGATGGTGACATTCCTCAACCTCATGGCTGCTGAACCTGAAGTGGCAAGACTTCCCGTGATGATAGACTCATCTAAATGGCAAGTTATAGAAGCCGGATTGAAGTGCCTGCAAGGTAAAGCTATCGTAAACTCCATAAGTCTGAAGGAAGGCGAAGAGATATTTCTGAGTCATGCCCGGACAATAAAGAGATATGGAGCGGCTGTCGTCGTCATGGCATTTGACGAAAAAGGACAAGCCGACACCTATGAACGTCGCATAGAGATATGTTCTCGTGCTTATAAGTTGCTGACAGAACAGGCAGGGGTTGAATCGGCAGATATCATCTTTGACCCTAACGTTCTCGCTATAGCGACAGGCATAGATGCACACAACAACTATGGCGTGGACTTTATTCGTACCTGTCGTTGGATAAAAGAGAATCTTCCTCATGCTAAGATAAGTGGCGGAGTGAGCAACCTATCGTTTGCTTTCCGAGGCAACAATCCTGTACGAGAAGCTATGCATTGCGTTTTCCTCCATCATGCAGTGCGAGAAGGTATGGATATGGGCATTGTCAATCCGGCAACATTGATGGACTATGACTCTATACCTGCCGAACTGCGAGAGAGAATAGAAGATGTCGTGCTTAACCGTCGTCCCGATGCAACGGAAAGACTCATTGACTATGCCGAGACTGCCAAGTCGCAAGCCATGGGTAAGAACTCAACAGTCGACATGTCATGGAGAAATGCATCGGTCGAACAACGTCTGCAACATGCTTTGCAAAAAGGTATAACAGAATACCTTGAAACAGACCTTTCCGAAGCTCTTAGCATATATCCATTGGCAATAGATATAATAGAGAAGCCTCTCATGGACGGAATGAACATGGTAGGAGAGCTCTTCAGCGAAGGCAAGATGTTCCTCCCACAAGTGGTAAAGACAGCCAGAGTAATGAAACGCGCCGTGGAAATACTACGTCCTACCATAGAGGAGGAGAAACGCAAGTTAGGCAAGGAGAACACAACTGCGGGTAAGGTCCTCATGGCAACGGTGAAAGGTGACGTTCACGACATAGGTAAGAACATAGTATCTGTCGTCATGGCGTGTAATAACTTCGAGGTGATAGATCTCGGTGTGATGGTCGAAACAGACACCATAGTCAACGCAGCCATACAACATAAAGTAGACGCTATCGGACTTAGCGGTCTTATCACACCATCTCTCGAAGAGATGATAAAGGTAGTACAAGCTCTTAAAGCAAAAGGCGTGAAAGTACCGGTGATGATAGGCGGAGCAACAACGTCCGAGATACACACAGCCGTGAAGATTGCTCCCGAGTATGACGGTCATGTGGCATGGGTTAAAGACGCCTCTCAAAATGCGTATGTAGCAACAGCTCTCATCAATGGAGATAAACAATATATAAACAACCTCAAAGCTCGTCAAGAGACATTGCGTCAAGACAACAGCCAACGCCGAAAAGACGACAATTTCTCCGATACCGTTGCTACAACATCAACACAGACAGACAGCAATGAAGCACATGTCGTTCCACGTCATATAGGACGTACTGTGCTGAGAGATATTAACATTGCCGACGTAGCCCCCTTTGTCAACTGGAGAATGTACCTCACTGCATGGCGTATGACGGGAGATTTCACCGGCTTGGATAAGATTTCGACAGTTGAAGAGGGCGACACTTGGTTGGCAAACTATAAAGGAGACAATAAAGAGAAAGCACGTGAAGCCATAAAGACACTCCTCGATGGAAAGTCCATGTTGCAACGCATTATAGAGGAGAAACTGACTTCTCTCAACGCAGTGGTAGAACTCACACCCGCCAACAGCAACGGCGATGACATCATTATCTACACCGATGACAACCGCGACAAAGAGAGAGCACGTCTGCATTTTGAACGTCAGGCGAACACCGACAGTTATAGCCAAACATCGTCTCTTGCAGACCGCATGCCGAAAGAAGGAACAAAAGGCTATATGGGCTTCTTCGCAGCAACAGCAGAAGCCTCTCGCAGACACCTTGAAGATAGCTACGACGATATATGTCTTGGACTCGTTGCAGACCGTTTGGCTGAAGCACTCTCCGAATGGTTGCACTACAAAGTCAGAACAGACCTCTGGGGATATTCTCCTGACGAACCTCTTGACCCGACAAACATTATCAAAGGTCATTATAATGGTATTAGACCGGCAATAGGTTACCCGTCGGTACCTAACCACGAGCAGAAGAAAACACTCTTCGACATAACAGATGCAACAGTCAATACGGGCATAGAACTCACAGAGACATTGGCAATGAAACCGGGAGCATCGGTGTGTGGCTATTACCTTATATAGAGAATAATAAACTCAAAATGGCATCTAAAATATATACATAGACGGAATTATTTGGAAAATTAATAATTTATTTCTTACCTTTGCCATTGTCAATATCTTATACCCATGGGCATGGACAAATACATCAAATCACTTATCGACATTAGAACTCGAGTTAACTTACCTACTTTTGGGGCATTGCTTCGCTCAGAAGAAGACGGTAAGATAATGTTCTTGGAGCACCTCAACTTTGACGATGGCGCTCTTGCTGAACATGTGGCACAACAAAAAGGTTGTAGCTTAGAGGAAGCTCGTGAAGAAATAGCACAGTACATCTCTTCTCTCCGCAGTCGTATTGACACCAATGAAAGGATAGAGTTGGAAGGTGTCGGTGTCTTTGTTAAAGACGGATCGTCTGTCTCTTTCATGCAAGATGCCAACGTTCAACCAGTAAATTCTGATGACTATTTTGAGTCTGAAACTATGACTCTGGTAGAGGACGAGTCGGTAGAAGAAACAATAGAAGAACCGATGAAAGACGGAGAGATAAAGGAAGAACCACAGAAAGAGACAATCTCGGCTGAAACACAACCGGCTCCTGAAAAGAAAACAACAGTTTCTGTATCGTATGAAGAAGCGGGCAACAAGAAGAAAACAATACTAATAGTTTGTCTTATTGTCTTGTTGTTCTTGTTGGGCATTGTGTTATGTCTTTTCGTATTCAATAAGGACAATGCCGTGTACAGAGCATTCTTCGGACAAGAAGAGGAGGATGTTGAGGTTGTTGAAGAGCCAGCACCCGTGGTAGAAGAGCCGGAACCCGTGGTAGAAGATACCGTTGTGGTTGAAGAGACTCCTGCTGTGGTAAATCCTCTCGAGAAGAGATATAACATCGTAGTAGGAAGCTACAAAGAAAAGTCAGTAGCTGATAAGCGCGTGGAAACTCTGCAAACAAAGGGCTTTGAAAACTCGTTCGTAGCACAGAGAGGCGATTGGTATGTGGCAGTCATCGAGTCGCACTCATCGTTGGTGGAAGCCGAACGCCGACAAGAAGAAATAGTAGACAAATACCGCATTGAAAGCTGGATTACAAATGCCGGTGAGTAGATGAGGTCGCTCAAATGATATTCAAAGAGGTTGTCAAAATCTAACGTTTGACAACCTCTTTTTTTATGGACTATCGTCAAATATATTCTAAACTGTTTCTTATATTTGTGTTTTAGAATATTTGAAATATGATAGCTTTATTCTATATAATATCATTCATAAGTGTGCTCCTTGTCGGGTTCTATGCATTCCAGCTGCGCAAATGGCGTATAGCATGGCGCAATGAGCCTTCGCACGTTCCAAGCAACGATGAGACAAAAGTGTCTGTCATCATACCTATACACAACGAGCTAAAACATATCGACGACTTGCTGTTAAGTCTCTTTCATCAATTTAAAGCCGCCAACGAACTGATATTTGTCTGTGACAACTGTACCGATGGTTCGGAAGTTTATCTCAAACGCCTTATTTATGACCGTCGAGACTGTAAACTGATTATCAATAACGGCAAACCGGGCAAGAAAGAGTCTCAACGTCTCGGGGTAGAAGTCGCTTCCAACGATATTGTCATTTTTCTCGATGCGGATTGCAATCTGCCCAAATGGTGGATAGGAGCTACAATGTCGTATCACTGCAAGCATCGTCCCGACTTACTCATTGCCCCTGTATTAATGCGTGGAGACGGTTCTGTTTTTCAACACCTTGTAGAGCTTGAGTTTCTCGCTCTGCAGATGTGTACAGCCGGAGCAACAGTGTGCGGTACTCCGTTTATGTGCAACGGAGCTAATCTCTCGTTCGCAAAAGTAGCTTACAAAAGACATAAGGGCAATCCGAAATATGCATCGGGTGATGATATGTTCCTGCTCTCCGACATAAAGAAAAGCGGAGGTTCGATAGCTTACTTAAAGAGCAAAGATGCTGTCGTCACCACCCATGCTCCGCATAACTTATATAGGTATCTGTGTCAACGAACTCGCTGGCTGCGCAAGTCAACAGGCTACTCCGACAAGAAGGTTATATCTGTGGCATTGCTCGTGTTCCTTGTCAACATGAGTATCTTGGCTCTTTTGGCATTGTCAGTCTTCTATCCTCCGACGACGGTTGCTCTCGGTATCGTGTTTGTTGTCAAACTATATAGCGAATATCGTTTGTTGAGGGAAGGCGCAAGGTTTTGGAATGTCATCGTGGACTTCGCTTCAGTCTTTCTCCTTGCTTTGGTGTATCCTCTTAATGTGCTTCTTATCACTATCTTATCAATATTTCGTAACCCTAAGAGATGGTGAAAAGTCTGTTGTTGATAGTCATCTGTACATTTGTACTGAGTGTGCAGACTTCTGCACAACGTGCCGATGTCAGAGATAGTATCTGTTGTGATAGCCTTGTAAAGATTCTTACCGGAAAGAATTGGCGCAGCGACGACTCTATATTTGTTAAAGATATCCGTTCGGAAGGCAATACTCTCCATGTGAAGTTTAACAGTCATGCGTTGACAGTGCTTTTGACAGAGGCGAAATTAGATGCCATGACGCAGATGATGCAGAGTCGGTACAACAACCCTCTTCTGAATGTTCGTTTTTCAGCCGGAAATATCAGTCTCAAAAAACTTTTGCACACCAATGCACGCCAGCCCCGAGACAAGGCAGTGCCTGTTGTTTGTCGAGCAGAGCAAGGTGCATTGTCAGGACGTAATCTTGCCTTGTGGAATAGTCATGGCAAGTATTACGAACAGAGCCTGTCGCGTTGGGAATGGCAACGAGCAAGGCTCTTTACCACAGTCGAAGACTTGCTCACTACGAGTTTCGTCCTGCCTTTTCTGACGCCAATGCTCGAGAATGCAGGAGCTAATGTGTTCCTCCCTCGCGAACGAGATTGGCAACGTAATGTTGTCGTTGTCGACAATGAGTCTGAAGATTTTCACTCCAACGGACTGAAAGTCGTCTCGACGACAACGGGCTATAAGTATCTGCCTGTTGTTCGTAATTCGGATAACCCTTTCTCTCTCGGAACAGCCGTTTCTTTCCGTATGTCAGAGGGCGACTCACTTGTCTATAGTGGCACTGTGCCGGTGTCGGGCAACTATGGAGTTCATGTCTGCTACAACGCCTCAGCTGAAAGTTCTTCAAAGGTCACATATACTGTTGTCACTCCTCGAAACAGACAATCGTATACCGTCAATCAGCAATGTGGTGGTTCTATGTGGCTCTATCTGGGAACTCTTTCTCTCTATGCCGGAGACACCTGGCGTATCGTTGTCAGCGGATCCGGGCAAGTGTCTGCCGACGCTGTCAGATTGGGAGGTGGCATGGGACACGTAGAACGTTGTGGCACGACGAGCAATGTTCCTTGTTATATGGAAGGTGCTCGGTATTATCTGCAAGCAAATGGCTTCGACGCTTCGGTCTATTCCCCGAGTGACGGCAAGAATGACTATACCGACGATGTAAATGCTCGTGGTGAGTGGGTCAATGCTCTTATAAAAGAGAAGAACATCAATGTAGATGCTGTCATAGCATTGCATACCGATGCCGGCATAGCGCAGTGCGATTCCGTCGTCGGAACGCTCACCATAGTGTCGACAGTCAACAAAGAGCCATATCACAACGGCCGGAACAGATGGACTTCTCACGCCTTGGCTTATAGCGTAGAACGGAGCGTAGTTAGGGATTTGCGCACATTGTGGAATCCTCATTGGTCGGAACGCGGTATATGGGACAAGCGATATAGCGAGGCTCGTAGAGCAAATGTTCCTTCGGTGTTAATAGAACTTCTCTCACATCAGAATCTCAACGACATGCGTTATGCTCTGCATCCGCAGTTTCGCCATGACGCATGTAGAGCCATATACAAGGGAATACTCCGTTACCTTGAAGGAGATAGCGCAGTCATTCAGCCTCTTGCCGTTTCGGACTTCGGTATATGTCAGATGGCGGAAGACACGCTTCTCCTCTCGTGGCGACCAACTGTAGACCCTCTTGAAAGTTCGGCTCGTCCCGATGGGTATCATCTGTATGTTGACGGAGAGTTGCTTCTCTCTACTTCCGACACTGCTGTGACTATACATCAGCCCGCAGACGGTATTTTGCGAGAATACAGCGTCAGAGCTTTCAACAGCGGCGGAGTGTCGATGGTATCACAAGTCATGGGTGCACGCCTGAGGAGAGGTGCTCAACGTGCAATTGTCGTCGACGGCAACGTCAGAGTGGCAGCTCCTGATATTGTCAAGACTGACCAATATGCCGGAGTATTGCGCAACAGCGACCCGGGTGTGCCATGGGGCAAAGAACTTGCCCTCTGTGGCGAGCAGTACGACTACAACCCCGACTCGCCTTGGCTCGACGATGATGCTCCGGGCTGGGGAGCTTCTCATGCCGATATGGAACAAATTGACATCATCGGCAATAGAACACTCCGTGCTTCGTCAAAGATAGATACGCTCTATGACAAAGGGTTCTCTACCGTAAGTGTGAGTAAAGGCTTCTTCGAGCAGACGTCTCTGCCGGCCGATGTCATGCAACTATATATATCTCTCGGCAAAGAACGTACAACATGGCATGGCAGTTCGCAACCACGCTATTCTATCTATACCCCGTCTTTTATGACGTCTGTCGATAGTGCTGCGATGCGTCAAATCGACATCACCATAGCCGGTGACTATGTCGGTTCGGAATTGTCGTCCGAAGAAGTGGCAAAATGGGCTTCTCAGACTTTGGGGATAAAACATCTTAGTCATAAGGCCTCGAAACGTGCCGGACATTCGTCTGTCGATGCAATACTCCCTGCGTGCAACGACGCTGTTACCTTAGAACGATATCCCGATACACAAGCCCCTGCAGCCGTAAGATATAAGAATATCACCACTTACGGCTACGAAGATTAACCACATTCGGCTGTCTCGTGTAGAAGATTTATTTGTGACTTTAGATATAAAATGCAAATACTTTTGCTGGTTATGAATCTATATGATATTAGAGAGCAATAAAATAAAATCAAAGCAACACCTTAATATTAAAGCGTTTTATTGTATCTTTGCACGGATTGTACGCTGAAAGGTGTGTTCGTTAGACAGACATTGTGATTAATCATAGTTTTAATGTTGTTATAATGAATATATTTGTGTTGTACGACGTAGAAGTGAAACAAAAAAACAAGATAATAAAGAACAATGAGCTTATTAGAGTTGAGTGAGCAGGAGATTAACAGAAGAAATAATCTTCAAGCACTGAAAGACATGGGCATAGAGCCTTATCCGGCGGCAGAGTATCCGACAAATGCATTTTCAACGGAGATACTTGCATCGTTCAAAGACGAAGAGGAACAACGTGAGGTGTGTATTGCAGGTCGTATGATGAGTCGACGTGTCATGGGAAAAGCCTCTTTCGTTGAAATACAAGACTCTAAAGGCCGTATTCAGGTATATATAAGTCGTGACGAACTTTGTCCGGACGAGAATAAAGAGTTCTACAATACCGTGTTTAAGAAGTTGCTCGACTTGGGAGACTTCATAGGAGTAAAGGGATATGTGTTCCGTACACAGACAGGCGAGGTCTCGGTGCATTGTAAGGAACTCACCGTCTTGGCAAAGAGCCTCAAACCACTGCCAATAGTGAAGTACAAGGACGGTGTGGCGTACGATGCGTTTGAAGATCCGGAATTGCGTTACAGACAACGTTATGTTGACCTTGTTGTCAATGAGGGAGTTAAAGATATTTTTCTGAAGCGTTCGAAGATAATAAGCACAATGCGTCGCATATTTGACGAAGCGGGCTTTACAGAAGTAGAGACACCGGTACTTCAGAGCATAGCCGGCGGAGCAAGTGCTCGTCCGTTTATCACACATCACAATTCGTTGGACATAGACCTCTATTGTCGCATAGCCACAGAGTTGTATTTGAAGCGACTCATAGTAGGCGGATTTGAGGGCGTGTATGAAATAGGCAAGAACTTCCGCAACGAAGGTATGGACCGTACACACAACCCGGAGTTTACATGTATGGAACTCTACGTGCAGTACAAGGACTACAACTGGATGATGTCATTTATCGAGAAGACCCTCGAGGAGATATGCGTAGCTGTAAATGGCACACCGGAGAGCGTCATAGATGGAAAGACCATCTCATTCAAAGCACCATATCGACGTTTGCCAATCCTCGATGCCATAAAGGAAAAGACAGGATATGACCTCAACGGCAAGAACGAAGACGAGATACGCGAGGTGTGCAAGGCTCTCAAGATGGACATCGATGATACAATGGGCAAGGGCAAACTCATAGACGAAATCTTCGGAGAGTTCTGTGAGGGCACGTTCATACAGCCAACGTTCATCACCGACTATCCGGTAGAGATGTCGCCACTTACCAAGATGCACCGTAGTAAGCCGGGACTTACAGAGCGTTTCGAACTTATGGTAAACGGCAAAGAACTTGCCAATGCTTATTCAGAGCTCAACGACCCAATAGATCAAGAGGAGCGTTTCAAAGAGCAGATGCGTTTGGCAGATAAGGGCGACGACGAAGCTATGATTATAGACCAAGACTTCTTGCGAGCACTTCAGTATGGCATGCCACCGACATCGGGTGTGGGCATAGGCATTGACCGTCTGACAATGCTCCTTACGGGCAAGACAGCTATTCAGGAAGTACTATTCTTCCCACAGATGAAACCGGAGAAGAAGAAAGAGCGAGACAACGCAGAGGCATTTGCTGCTGTAGGCGTGCCGAGCGAATGGGTAGATGTCTTGTATAAGTTGGGTATCAACACCGTCAACGAACTTAAAGATAAGAATCCGGGCAAGTTACATCAAGACATGTGCGGTCAGAACAAGAAGTTGAAACTCGGTCTTACAAATCCATCGCAATACGATGTGAAGGCATGGGTTGGTAATAACTAATACGAAGAAATTGGAAGAGATAAAGATATTGGGAGATAATCCGCGTATAGGCATTATCGGAAGTGGCAGTTGGGCAACGGCTATTGCACGCATGGTGATGTGCAATTCGAAACATCTCAATTGGTATCTGCGCAGTCGGAAGAATATAGAGATGTTTAAGCTCACCGGACACAATCCTAATTACCTGACGTCGGTGCAGTTTGCTACGGAGAATATCTGTTTCTCCTCTGATGTAAATGATATAGTACGAAATTCGGACGTTATCATCTTCGCAGTGCCTTCGGCATTCTTGAAGTCGGCCTTGGAGCCACTCACAGAGTCAGTGAAGGATAAGTTCGTCATCTCAGCCATCAAAGGCCTTGTTCCCGACGAGAACATGATAGTGGGCAGTTGGATAAACAAGCACTTAGGAGTGCCTATCAATCATATTGGCGTCATAAGTGGTCCGTGTCATGCGGAGGAAGTTGCCTTTGAGCGACTCTCGTACCTGACAATAGCGTGTCAAGATATAAAGCTTGCAAGGGAATACGCAGAGCTAATATCGTGTCATTTTATCAAGACGACAGTGACAGACGACATCTATGGCACGGAATATTCGGCGGTGTTGAAAAACATCATGGCGATAGCTTCCGGCATATTCCATGGATTGGGTTATGGAGACAATTTCCAAGCAGTGCTTATCTCTAATGCCATACAAGAGATAAAACGCTTTGTCGACACCGTACACCCTATTGCTCGAGACATAAAGAGTTCGGCATATTTGGGAGACCTGCTCGTGACATGTTATTCGCAGTTTAGCCGCAATCGTACTTTCGGTACAATGTTGGGCAAAGGCTATTCGGTGAAGTCGGCTCAAATGGAGATGCTCATGGTTGCAGAAGGATATTACGCAGTGAAGAGCATAAAAGAGATTAACGACAAGTATATGGTCAACATGCCAATCACAGATGCAGTGTATAACATCATATACGAGAAAGTATCGCCAGTCATAGAGTGTATGCTATTGACCGACCAGCTCAGATAAAAGATACAGACACAAACATAACAATACATAAGAAATAAGCAATGGAGAATTTGAAATTAAACATCGCACGTACAGCCTCTTTTGTTTCTGCCGATGTCATAAATGGCATGAAAGCAGAGGTTGAGGCCAATAACAAGAAACTTCATCAGGGCAATGGCTTGGGCAACGACTTTTTAGGTTGGCTCAACTTGCCCAGTTCGATTACAGAGGCAGAATTTGCTGATATAGAGAGTGCCGCAAAATCAATGCGTAGCGTTGCAGACTACGTCATAGTAGTAGGCATCGGTGGCAGTTACTTGGGCGCACGCGCTGTCATAGATGGTCTTTCAAACAGCTTCGACCTACTTATTCGCGAACGTCAGAACCCTATTGTGCTCTTTGCCGGTCAGAATATAGGTGAAGACTATACAGCCGAACTCCTTGACTTCCTTCAAGATAAGTCTTTCGGAGTAGTTGTTATTTCAAAGTCTGGTACGACAACAGAACCGGCAATAGCATTCCGTCTCTTGAAGGAGTTGGTAGAGAGCAAATTTGGCAAGGAAGAGGCTAAGAAGCGTATCATAGCCGTTACAGATAAGGCGAGAGGCGCATTGCGAACATTGGCAGACAGAGAGGGATACAAGACATTTGTAATACCGGACAATGTAGGCGGACGTTTCTCAGTGCTAACACCTGTGGGTCTTGTACCTATCGCCATCGCCGGATATGACATTCGCAAACTTGTAGAGGGTGCACAAGATATGGAGAAGTTGACATCAGCCGATGTCCCGTTTGACCAGAATCCGGCATGTATCTACGCCGCTGTTCGTAATGCTCTTTACCGAGGAGGAAAGGCGATAGAGATACTTGTAAATTACCAGCCTAAGTTGCATTACTTTACAGAATGGTGGAAGCAACTCTACGGCGAGAGTGAAGGCAAAGACGGCAAAGGTATCTTCCCTGCCGGTGTTGATTTTACGACAGACTTGCACTCAATGGGTCAGTGGATACAAGAGGGTGTGCGTAACATCTTTGAGACGGTTGTGACCGTGAAATCGCCTAACAAGAAGGTTGTCATACCATCAGATGCGGATAACTTGGATTCGCTCAATTTCCTTGCGGGCAAGCGCGTTGACGAGGTGAACAAGATGGCAGAACTCGGAACTCTGATAGCTCATACGGACGGTGGCGTGCCTAACATACAGGTGGAGATACCGATGCTCAATGAGTATTATCTCGGTCAGCTCATCTATTTCTTTGAGAAAGCTTGTGGCATAAGCGGTTATACGCTTGATGTAAATCCGTTTAATCAGCCCGGTGTAGAGGCATACAAGAACAATATGTTTGCGTTGTTGGAGAAGCCGGGTTATGAAGAGGCGACAAAAGCCATCAAGGCAAGATTATAACAAAAAGTAGATATTGCAATAGCCATCTGAGAGCAGAAGATGTTCTCAGGTGTTTTTTTTGTTAGGGAGAGATGTCAGTTGGTCGCATTTCCTAAAGTGGCCACGCCTACATGAGTGTAAGGAATCTGTGCAATGAGAGAGGTACAAGCTTCGGCTGTATTGCCGGAGGTGAGAACATCGTCGATGAGTAATAAGCGCAGACCTATGAGTTGTTGTGGGTTACAGTTGAGGGCGAAAGCTTCGTGTATATTTTCGTATCGTTCGTATTTATTCTTTTTAGTCTGTGTATTGGTGTAGATAGTCCTTTTTAAAATGTTGTTTTTAACGGGCATACCTGTGACATTGCTTATCCCTTGAGCCAAGAGTTCTGCTTGGTTATATCCGCGCATGCGCTGTCTCTTGGGGTGCAGTGGCACAGGAACAAGAGCATCGTATTGTTTGTGGATATTTTGCGAGAGTAAGATACGTCCCATCTCTTCTCCCATGGTAATGCAAATGCTGCTGTTGCCGTGGTATTTAAACTGGTGTACAATACGTTGTAGTTGTTCTTTCTTGCGATAGTGATAGATGCCAAAGGCAGATTGTAATCGTACTTTGCCCCAAAACTTCTGTTCGCATATATTGTCGTGTTCGCGTTCGTAATAGGTTCGCGGAAGATGTTTGAGGCACGATGTGCAAATATCTTTCTCGGCGGAAGTCAGTTCTCTTCCGCAGACGAAACATACTGAGGGAGCCGCAAGATGCAGCACGCTGAGAGGAAGAGCTTTTATCCTTTGCCAAAGCAGATGTAGCATTGTTATGCTTGTCTAAAGTGTTTTATAACCTCTTTGATAGATACGTTCTTTCCGTACATGAGAATTGTGGTGCGGTAGATACGAGCTGCTATCCACGTGCTGCCTACGAACGAGGCAAAGAGTATCACTATCGAAGTCACGAGTTCCCAAGTAGGTACTCCGTATGGCAAACGGGCTATCATGACAATAGGCGATGTGAGAGGTATCATGGAGCTCCACCATACTACAGAACTTTCCGGGTCTTGTATGATATAGAGTGCTATATAGAGCGCTATGCAAAGTGGCAAAGTGGCGATGAGTGTTATCTGTTGCCCTTCAGTTGGGTTTTCGAGTGTTGAGCCTATCCATGCATAGAAGCTTGCATATAGCAGATAGCCGAATATGAAGTATATGAATGTACAAGTGAATATGGTGTTGAAGTCAATGAGCATTAACTGATTGATGATGTTTTCGCTACCCGGCATCGTCGTTGTTGCGGCTTCTGTGATATTGCCCGAGGTCAGTGTCATGACCAATAAGCCTATTCCGACCAAAACGACCCATATCAGTATCTGTGTTAAAGCTACCAAGGCAATGCCTATTATCTTGCCCATCATGAGTTCAAACGGAGTGACAGATGATATGAGAACCTCTACTATTCTGTTGCGTTTCTCTTCGATGACACCATTGAGTACCATGTTGCCATAGAGGAGTATGATGAAGTATATCAGCAAAGCAGCAAACAGTGAAATGCCTGAGCTTATGAAGGCAGAGTCCTCTTTCTCTTCGCCTGTTTCGCTGATGTTGATAGCTGTCAGGTAGGCTTGTGCAGAGCTGAGACGATTGATGATAGAGTCGAGTTCTGCTTTGTCTCCTTTGTATTCGTCGATGTATTGCGAACGAAGTCCATCGGCGAGATGGTCTGTTATTGTATTGTGTATGTCGATAGGTAGTGTTGTCTCGGAGTACAATGTCACGTTGTCGCTGTTGTCAGGTGTGCCTGTTATGTGTAGGTAGGCATTGTAGTTGCGGTGCATGAAGTTGTACTTCAGACTGTCTGCCGATTGGTCTGTTACCATTACAAACTCCACATCATCGTTGTTTGTGAGGCTCTTGCCATATATGTTGCTATCATCGACAACGGCTATGCGGTAGGTTGTTTCGCTTCCGATAAACTGCATGAGCGTTGGTAATGCCATAAGTATGAGCATACATAGCGGTGTGAGTATGGAGATGATGATGAAGCTCTTTTTGCGAACACGTGTGAGGTATTCGCGTGATATGATGAGGTTAATCTTGTTTAGCATAGTTGTTCTCTTCTACTACTTTGATAAATATGTTGTTCATCGAAGGTAATGTTTCTTCGTAGCTGATGATGTCTACACACTCTATGATTTGGCGTAGTATCTCGTTGGAGTTGATGCTTTTGTCAAATGATATTTTGAGCGTGGTCTGCATGTTGTCGGTATTGCTGTCTATTATGTTGATAGGTAGATGTTGGATACTATCGGGTGTGCCTTTGAACTTCAGCATGAATGTGTTTTCCTTAAACTGCTCTTTTATCTCTGAGACACGTCCTGAGAGTATGCTCTTGGACTTGTTGAGGAGCGTTATATTGTCGCAAATCTCTTCAACAGATGCCATGTTGTGAGTAGAGAAGAGTACTGTGGCACCGTTGTTTTTGAGTTGGATAATCTCTTGCTTGAGCAGTTCTGCGTTTATTGGGTCAAAACCACTGAAAGGTTCGTCGAAGATTAGGACCTTAGGCTCATGTAGTACAGTGGTGATGAACTGTATCTTTTGTTGCATGCCTTTGGATAGTTCAGAGACATTCTTGTTCCACCACGATGTTATATCGAACTTATCAAACCATTTGATAAGTCGTCTTTTGGCTTCTACGTATGAGAGTCCTTTCAATTGTGCAAGGTATATAGCTTGTTCTCCTACTTTCATCTTAGGATATAAGCCTCTCTCTTCAGGTAGGTAACCTATGTTGGATATATCGTTGCGGCATAGTTTGTGTCCGTTGAACATTATCTTGCCGCTGTCGGGCATTGTTATCTGATTGAGTATTCTGATGAATGTAGACTTGCCTGCACCATTGGGACCTAAGAGTCCGTATATACAGCCTTCATCTACGTTTAAGTTAAAGTTATCAAGGGCTCTGTGTCCGCTGTAGTCCTTGACGATGTTGGTTGCTTCGATAAATGCCATTGTCTGTTATTGTGTAGTATGTTTTATTGAGAGACTCTGTTGGGAGTGGTGAGTTATAGGCGTATGCCCATGACGATGACGTCGTCTATCTGTTCGCGTTTGCCCTTCCATCTGCGGAACTCTTTTTCCAGAGCTTTCTGTTGGTTGTACATGGGTTCGTTGACTATTGACTCTATGAAACGTTTGAGCGCACCTGCAGTGTATTTGTCGTCTTTTTCTTCACCGAATTGGTCGGAGAAGCCGTCAGATGTCAGGTATATGGTGTCTCCTTTTCGAAGTTGTGTTATGGTCTCTACAAAGTCGTTGCCGTTACGATGGTCGCCAATGCTTCGGCGTGTGCCTCGTACTTCGTTAAGACGGCCGTTGATAAAGAAGTATATAGGACGACGGGCTGCGGCAGAGCGCACTTCCAATGTGTCAATGTTTATCTCAAGGATAGCGCAGTCCATGCCGTCTTGTGTGTCAACGGATTGGTTTTTGTTGAGTGTTGATTTCACCTCTTTGTCGAGGGTGTATAACAGAGACATAGGGTTGCGCTTTTCGGGGTCACGTGTTGCATCGTTGAGAATGGTCGTTCCTATCATTGACATGAAGGCTCCTGGAACGCCGTGTCCGGTGCAGTCTCCGCAACAGATGAGAATCTTGTTGTCAAATTGGTTGAACCAATAGAAGTCACCACTTACGATGTCACGTGGCATGAAGAGGATAAACGAGCTGTCGAATTGGAAGTTGTCCAACGAGTTGCGAGATGGTAATATCGCCGTTTGAATTCTTTTGGCATAGTTGATACTATCCATTATGTCGTTGTTCTTCTTTTCTATTTCTGCTTTTTGTCGACTGAGCATTATGGTTTGTCTGTTGACCTCTTTTTCGAGTTCCTCTTGTCGTTCTCTAAGTTTGCGTTCTCTTGCTTTTGTGACAATGCGTATCACGACAATTACTATTATGGACAATATTATGGGGAACCATATTGATTTCCAGAAAGGGGCGTCGATGTGGATAGGAATTCTGAGTGGTTTTTCGCTCACTATGCCATCGCTGTTGAAGGCTCTCACTTGTAGTATGTAGTCTCCATCGGGGAGGAAGTCGTATTCCTTGTGACTTTGTGTGCCAAGCGGCATCCATCGTTCGTCTTCCGACCCTTTGTATTGCAACCAATATTCATATCGTACGTTGATAGGGTCTTTCATGCAGATGCCTATGAAGTCGAATTCGAATTTATCGACATCTCCGCTGTAGGGGTAAGATAGGTCGATGGGCTGGTTGAGGTCGTGACGTTTGCCTGAAATCATTATTCGAGACAGGTTCATTGTCGGGGCGACGCTGTTACGTTTGTCGTTACGTGTCATGTAGTGAACAACGCCCGAAGCAGACGAGAACCATAGGTCGCCAGTGTTGTCGCAACTTACGCCCATAAACTCTTGTCCGACACCGTTTGTTGCGTTGAAGGTTCGGATATTGCCTGTGTTGAGGTCTATACAACTAAGTCCCGGCTGATGACATACCCAAATACGGTCGTTGCCATCAGTAGCAATGCCGTAGCAGTAATTCTTTTCCAAGCCGTCGGCAGTGCTGATAGATATTATGGAGTCGTTGTTAGAGCAGATGATGCCGTTGTTGATTGTAGCCAGCCACATGCGGTCTCTGCTGTCGTGTGTCATTCCTATCACGTTTACGGGTGCGTCAGAGAGGCGATGTACTTCAAATTCCTTCTCTGCCGTAAAGCGTGCTATGCCACTATCTTTTGGACCTATCCATACTTCTCCGTTGCCGTCGATGTATACATAGTTGATGTTGTTGTGTGGTAGTCCGTCCATTGTGGTATAGACGTTGCAGTTGGCTGTCTCTAAGTCGTAAACGAGGAATCCGCCTTGTGTTGCGATGTAGAGGTTGAAGTTGTCTATGGCGAGACTATTTACTTTCTCTGTTGTGCGAGAGCCGACGTCGTAGTTGAGTTTTTTGAACGACTGGTCTGTTGTTTTCTTGTAATAGACACCGGCAATGTCGGTTGCCACATATTGCATGTCTCTGTTTTTGTCAAAGCATATTGATGTGATGGCAGCACCTTGTGGAAGGCCTAACGAGTTGTCAAAATACTCGAAGTTTGCCATACACTGAACGTCCATCTTTACGAGGCCGTTGTTCAATCCGAGCCACAGACTACCTTCGTCGACAATGCTGGAGATAACCTTGTTGCGCTGAAAGCCAATGTCGCTGAGGTTGTATTGAGCGAAGTAGTTGTTTATCCATGCTATGACACCACCTCCGTATGTGGCAAACCAGAATATGCCTTCACGGTCAACTAATATGTCCGACACGAAGTTGTTGCCTAATCCGTTTGTTTCGTTGAGGCTGAGAGCTTCGATGTATTGGTTTGTTTCAGCAGAGTAACGCCATTCTTTCAGACCTTGTCCCCATGTGCCGATGTATAAGTTGCCTTGCTCATCTTCGAAGATATTTCTGATGTTGTACATCTCCATTTCCTCTTGAGAGCATGTCTCCATGCAACGTTCTATCATCACAGCGTCGTTGCCCGGAGCGTATTTGAATATCATTCCGTCTTCCAAGCCTATCCAGTAGTTGCGACCGTCTCTACAGTCCACGATGCAGTTGACAGCGGAGCAGGGCACGCTCATTATGTCTTGAGGTTCTTTGATGGCACCATCGACATCGAGTTTGACGAGCATAAGGCCTTCAGATGTACCGACAAGGAGAGTCATGGAGTTGATGGCTCTTACGGAGTAGAATACTCTTCTTTGAAATAGTTCGCGGTCAAAGAAAGTCGTGACTTGCTTATCCGGAGAGATTCTTATGAGTCCGTTGTTTTGTTCCACAGCCCAGATGTTGCCCTTGTCATCGAAACACATATCTTTGATTGGGGAACTGACTTCGGGGACATGAACTTTTGAGAAGTTGTAATCTTCGTATACGCTAAACTCTCCGTTGCCATGTCCGCACCACAGACGTCCGTCGGTGTCGATGAGCAGTTTGCTTACGAAGTTGTCGCATAGAGAGTCACGTACAGTGAAGTTGGTAAACTTCATGCCATCGTAGCGAGACAAGCCTTCTGCCATGGCAATCCACACATACCCGTTAGGGTCTTGAATGATGCTATAGATATAGTTTTGCGGCAAGCCGTTAACGTTGGTAAACTTAGACAAGTTGAAAGTTTGCGCATATGACGAACACGCAATGAGTATGGTTGTTATGAGTGATAATACAAGCTTCTTCATGTCTGTTTTTTTCTCCACAATAAAGCGCAAGTTACTAAATATAATTAATGTGGCAAAGGTAAAACGGAAAATAGAGTGTCGGTTTGGTTAATATTTTGTTATGTTGATATCTATTCATGATGATAGGGGTTGTTCGATAGGGGTCTATTAAGGCCGGATTATTGCGTTTATTAAACAACGGAATGAAGGCTTTGAGTTTGAGTTGAGGTACAAGTCTGACAGCGAGAAAAGAGCAGATGTTATGGTGGTAAATATTTCCTATAAAAAACGGGAGAATAGGTAGGGGGTATGAGTTTTTGGCGTTGTAATATACTCATTGATATGTTGTTGTGGTGTGTAGATAGTCTGTGCCTACGGTGAGGCTATGGTGTAGCTACGGTGAAGCTATGGTGAAAGAGGTGTATTGGGACGGAGAAAAGTGTCCTAAAAGGAATATTTTGATTTTGGAGAAATGAGGTGATGAGGGAGGCGATTTTAACCCTCTTTCATGAATCTGTTACAGGGAAGAGTGATGAAGTTTTGGGGTGTTTTATAGACGTTATTTTCCGCATAATCATTATCTTTGCGGAGATTACATAAGAAGTAAGATGATAGATAAATCGGAATCGGTAAAGATCGGACTTATAGCCAAACCTCATGGCATAGGAGGAGAAGTAGTGGCACGAGCGTTGACGGGGTTCACGTCGGAAGATTTGTGCTACGAGTTTCTTTTTGTCGAGCTTGACGGAGGGCTTGTACCGTTCTATGTAGAGGAAGTTCGAGTGAAGAATGGGGAGGAAGTACTTGTGAAGTTTGAGTATGTGGATAGCCAAGAAGTGGCGCGTCGCATATCGGGTTCAGACGTGTATGTGAGTCGCGAATGGTTGGAAGAGCAGGGAGAAGAGCTTTCAGTAGGAGGTTTTGTGGGATATAAGGCATGTGAGTCAGAAGCAGGTGAGCTTGGAACAATAATAGACATAGACGACCAGAATGGCGTCAATCCTCTTTTTGTCATAGAGAGAAACGGGACGGAAATACTCATTCCTATGGTTGACTCATTCATCTCAGCAGTTGACGTAAATAATAGAATAGTAACGTTCG
>CALAUL010000051.1 GCA_937892255.1 uncultured Bacteroidales bacterium
CATCAATCTGACCAATGGCTTTCATAAGCGACAAGAATGTTCCCAATGACATATTACCTGTTGTACCATTCTCGAATTTGTGAATGGTATTGACCGTGATTCCAGATTGCTCTGCAACATCCTTTTGCGTCATATGAGAGCGCAAACGATAGTCCTTGAATCTGGCACCAAGTAACTTCACCAATTCAGGTATGGAATATTCATAATAATCAGCCATAATATCTTATCTTATGCGTTAATTTAACCAGCTAATTAAACTTTTACTTATCGTATACAATGATTTATAATGCAAAGATATGGATAAATTCTTATATCCAATACATTAACAACAAAAAATATGCTTTACAAAAGAAAAATAACTATACATTTATCTCGTCCATATGTATACAGATAGATAAAAATCATTGCTAATCATTACTGATTATCGCTTAAAAATCGTATATTTTCATTTGAAATCATTTGGAACGCAAATGCGGTAAGAGGCTGAATAAGAATCACTTCAATTTGGTATCTACCGAAACTTGAAAATGAGCTTGAAAAGCGCGGTACAACACGTATATCGAAATCGCTGATTATCAGCACGATGAATTTGTGAGTATTTTCCGTGTCATTGTAAAAATGCGAGTTGTACCGATTAAAAGGCTAAAACGCTTTCAATCAATAGTGTAAATGTATTACTTGAAAAACGTTCAACTATAGAATGGCTTTGTGCTAATGAAAAAACGGGATTCTCAACAACTCCCGAGTCATGGAGAAAAGAATTAGCCCCGAATATATATATTTGGACAGACAATAGCACTTCGACCAAAATAAATATATTACACACTTTATTTGAAGAATGTAATATATCTCCGGAAGAGTTACTATTTGAATTTAGACCTGAGACTGATGACAACGTCGAGGAATAAACAATTACTCTTCTTAAAAACTTGTAGATTGTCCGACTGAACAATCAAGAGTTCACTCGTTTCTGGCCTTAAAAAAATGTATTGATAAGGAAAATAAATCAAGACAAGAATACGAAAACATTGATTCGATAACGGTTTGTGTGATTCAGAAGACGCTGTAAGATGTATTCCAGCGCGTATTTGAATAGACTTTTGGCCTTCCTGCCATGATGCAGAATCTTTGTCTCCTTGATGTTTCGGTGAATATAGATATCAATGAGATAACACCAGATATAGTATGGGTATTACAATTTATATACCGTACGTTTTGTTTTGCGGATAGAAGAAAATATTTTGCCCCTACAGGGCGAGAGATGTGAATAGTCGTGATATCAAGGGCGATGATTTGGAGCCTGTTTTTGCCGTTAGAAAGAGTTTTTTTAAGGGCGTAAAAACTTTTATCTTCATATTATGTCCAATTATGAAAGGTTAAAATATGTGGTATAAACGTATAACTTACTGTTAATTAGATATTTGTATTTTTTAATGAAAAAAAGTGAGTTTTTCTTGATAATCAATATATTGTTGGATTAAAAAAATGTTTTTATATTTGTAGTTCGAAGTTGGGGTGTAGACTTTTGCCAGGTATACATTCTAATAACTTCATAAGTGAGAGAAGTAAAAATAAAAAACGAGAGAGGCATGAAGAAAATAGATAACTTAATGAATAATCTTGGTTAATATACAAAAAGACTAAGAGGGAAGGTGCAATCACTCCCAACAAGGAATAAAAATGCTGTCAATTATGCATCGGCGGTGATGAAGCGTAAGAGGTATATTGTTAGTCATGACAACTTCACCGAATATACTAACAGTAAAAAGACTTGTAGATTGCACGGACGAAGGAGAAAGGGACTAAAGGACTTAGTTGGAGGGAGATTCGTTGTAGAAATATACATACGAACTTCATTTGTAGAAAAGCATTGTTGATATACATTGACCTTCGGGGCAATAATCAATGATGTCAGAGACTTGACGAGAGTTAAAACACTTTGGATAATACTGCCTCTTCGGCAAAGCAGCCAACAATGACTGATAGCAGAAGAGCGTAGATGTCGGACGTGTGCAACTATCGGAAAGAAACTACATGAATATACGTTGTGCATGATTTCTGTTTTGAAGTCATAATGACTGGAGACCATGATGTGAGTTAATAAACTGACGGATTGGGTAATACAACCTACATGACAATATGTCATTCACATAAGCAAAAATAATAAGTGATAATTAGGTTATGACAAAAGATGAAATAAAAACAATAAAAAATACGAACAGATGGGAGTAATTAAAATGGGCGTATTAAGCCCGGTAAGCGGAAAAGTAGGACCGGTTATTGGTTCGAAATGGAAGAACGTTCAATACCTAAGAGGTCTTGCAACGAGTTATAAGGATGCAAACACAGAGAAACAGAAGAGTCAGCGTACCCTCTTCAAGTCTGTAATCTCTTTCCTACAACCTATCAAGGGCTACTTGAAAGTTGCGTACAAGAGTATAGAGACAAACATGACGGCTTACAATACGGCATCGAAGAGAATTTTGAGTTCATGTGTGGCAACAGATGATGATGGAGCGCATATCGACTACTCTAAGGTGTTGGTATCAACAGGCAAT
The DNA here is from genome assembly GCA_937892255.1 of uncultured Bacteroidales bacterium. Taxonomy (GTDB): domain Bacteria; phylum Bacteroidota; class Bacteroidia; order Bacteroidales; family Marinilabiliaceae; genus W3P20-009. The sequence goes on from CALAUL010000051.1 coordinate 2,559, forward strand.
CAGCCTATGCTCAATGAGGTAACCGTAACATGCAGTTCTGGTAAGTTGAAGTTCACTTGGAGCGACGAAAGCGAGTACTTCGAGGAAGAGATAAGTCCTGAGGACCATGTGATGCCGTTGGCTTACAATATCACCAAACAGCAGGCGACATACTTAACCAAGAAGTTCACACGTAAGGAACAAATAGGAGAAGTCAAGTTGCCAAACAGCTGGTTGGGAGATAGAATCGTCGTTTATGTTGGTACAAGAGACCAGGAAAGCGGTGTAGCTTCAAACTCTGTCTACCTTGGTGAGTTCGTTGTGGAGTAACACGATAGATTGCTAAACAGAGCTTATATGTGGTATTTTAAGTAAGGATAGCATGTCTATAGCTTGATTGTTGGTAATGAGGTGTTCGTAAATTGATGATTAGCAATGTGCTGATAGTATATTATACAGATGAGATAAACAGAAGAGAGGGCAAGAAGATATAAAAGAGCCCTATAAAAAGAGGAATTGAATTTCCATGCCGGCTTTCGTGAGGGAGTCGGCATTTTTTATCTTTGACAAGATGTAGCCACAGAACAAGGAGATTTTCCCGAGGGAAATGTTTGTAATTATCTCCTTAAAACATTAGTTTTGTCACAAAAGGAATTAATCATCAAAAAGTAATTATTATTGTGGCAAACCTCTATCAAATATAGCAAATCGGCAAATAGACAGACCCAATAGAGTATGTCCGCCTACACATCTGGCGAAAGCTATTATCGTTACCTTCCTATGTTGTTGGCCTTTTGGCATTCCTGCTATTGTAAATGCCTCGGAAGTAAGTACGGCGTTTATCAGCGGACAATACGAACGTGCGGAAGAGAAGAGTAAGAAAGCAAACAAATGGGCAAAATATCACTATCTGGGTAGGAGTGGCTTTCTGGTCTATCTATATAGCGGTATGTCTGATAGCCGGATTTGCGTCTGCTATGTTGGAGAATGCTTAATGTGAGATTGTAAAACATATAAGCTCTTGACAAAAAGAACAAGACGAATTTTGTTATCATGTCTGTTGGTGCTTCTGGGTGTTGTATACTACGTTTATGCCCCATCGCAGTATGAGCTTTTCCCGAAGTGCCCGGTAATGATGATGACGGGTTATCCGTGTGCCGGTTGCGGGTCACAGCGAGCTATTCATGCATTGTTGCATCTCGATATGGTCGAAGCTGCACGTTATAACTTTGCCGTCATCGTTTTTCTGCCCATAATAGCGGTTTTGGAATTTGCGTCATTTATGCGTAGCCGAATGCCAAAGTTGTACCTTATGACGCATGGCACTTATGTATGTTATGTTCTATTGGGTATAATATTACTTTGGTGGGTATTGCGAATAGTCTTCGGGTGGTATGTGTGAGAGACTTATGAACGTTCGATAATACGGCTATGGCATATATCGCTTCTCGATACATGGTAGTTTAAGCAAGAAAGCATGAATAGCATCATACGAAAGATAAAGCCGACAGAATATAAAGTACTTGAAGATTTTCTGTACGAGGCAATCTATATTCCGCAAGGGGTGCAACCTCCGCCACGGAGTATCATAGAGCAACCCGAACTGCAGGTATATATCGAGGACTTCGGGAAAAGAGAAGATGACATCTGTTTTGTTGCAGAAGTAAGAGGGAAGATAGTAGGAGCAGTTTGGGTACGTGTGATGAACGACTACGGACATATCGAAGAGGGAGTTCCCTCCTTTGCCATATCCTTGTACAAGGAATATAGAGGCAGAGGAATAGGGACAAAACTTATGGAGCGAATGCTGAAAGAGATAAAAGAGAGAGGCTATACGAGAACATCGCTTGCCGTTCAGAAAGCTAATTATGCCGTCAGAATGTATCGGAAAGTTGGGTTTGAAATAGTAGCAGAGAACGAAGAAGAGTACATCATGGTTTGTCGGGTATCATAATCATCTGACTGAGTAATGTGTCGACAAAGACCTTCACGTCACATTGTAACATTTCATTTGAGGAAAAGTAAAAGCATAATACAAATTATTATCTTTGTCCCCATGTTGAAACAGCATATAATGATAAAAGAGTCGCAAAAGACGGCTATTATCGTCGGAGAGCGTGAAGTGAGTTATGGTGATATGCTCGGAAGAGTGACATTATTCGCTAAGCAGACGCCGCAAATAAGGGGGAGTAGGACTATTATCTTGTCTGAGAATCGTGAGGGTTGGATATACGCTTTATTTTCTATTTGGACAAACAAAGGTATAGCAGTGCCTGTTGATGCTACATCTACAGCAAGTGATATAGCTTATATTATCAGTGACTGTGAGCCTGAGGCTATATGGGTTTCGGAGGATAAACTGCCCTTAGCAAAAGAAGCATTGAGTCAGACGAAACTAAAACCGCAGATACTGCTTATTACAAAGGATCTTGAAGATAGTGTTCCTTCGCAAGATAGGGCTCAAATAAGCTATGCAAAGGAGGATACCGCTGTCATTATATATACTTCAGGTACGACAGGCTCACCTAAGGGTGTAATGCTTACCTTTGATAATATCGATGTGAATATACATGCGGTGTCTGTTGATGTACCTATTTTCCAGAGTGGCTTGTGTACGATGATATTGTTGCCATTGCATCATGTCTTACCGCTTGTTGGTTCGTTGGTTGCTCCACTTGTGACGGAGGGTTGTGTAGCGATATCGCCTTCGATGTCGGCGGCTGATATAATGTCAACAATGCAGAATGGTAAGGTGGCAATATTGATAGGTGTGCCACGTCTTTATTCTACATTGTATAAGGGTATCAAAGATAAGATAGATGCTAATGTAGTGACTCGTTGGTTGTATCGATTAGCAGCATTGATAGGTAGTAGAACATTTTCTCGTTTGCTCTTTGGCTCGGTACGAAAGAAGATGGGTGGAGCAATACGCTATTTTGTAAGTGGAGGAGCTGCTTTGGATAAGTCAGTTGGCGAGGGGCTTAAGGTGTTAGGCCTTGATGTCTTAGAGGGCTATGGAATGACAGAGGCTGCTCCTATGATATGTTTTACACGTCCAGATGATATATGTCCTGGAGTGTCAGGTAAACCGCTTCCATGTTGTCAAGTTGAGATACGTGATGGTGAAGTGTGTGCTAAGGGTGATAATATAATGAAGGGATATTATAATAGACCTGAAGAGACGGCGGAGGTATTGCGTGATGGGTGGTTATATACAGGTGACTTGGGCGAGTTTGATAGTAAGGGTAGGCTTGTCATAACAGGTCGTAAGAAAGAGATTATCGTCTTATCAAATGGTAAGAATGTCAATCCTACAGAACTTGAGTATAAACTCGAGAGTTATGTTGCGTTTGTCAAGGAGGCAGGCGTGATACAAGATGGGGATATGTTGAGAGCTATTATTGTTCCTCAATATGATTTTGCTGAGGGTCTTACAGAGACACAGGTAGAGGCTGAGATACGAATGAATGTCTTGGATATATATAATCAGAGTGTAGCTAACTATAAGAAGATACATTCGTTTAGTATATATCGAGGCGAGTTACCACGTACGAGGTTAGAGAAGTTACAACGTTACAAGTTGCCTGCCTTAGTATCAGGTAAAGAGGCGGGTAAAGGAGATAAGCCTGAGTGCGAGCCACAGACTGATGAATATAGGATACTTAAGGCCTATATTAAGGAGGAGAAACGTTGCAGTGTGCGTCCTTCGGACCATATAGAATATGATTTGGGATTTGATTCGCTTGATAAAGTAGGTTTGCAAGTATTCATACAAACGTCGTTTGGTATGGAGATTACAACGGATCAATTGAGTAAATTTGCTACTATAGCTGATATGGCGGACTATGTAGCAGACTATAAGACACGTGTAGAAGTAGAGAAAATAGATTGGAAGAAGATATTGAAGGAGCACACTAATATTCGATTGCCAGACACATGGTTTACCGCACGAATAGCAGTGGTAGTATCTAAACTTATATTTAAATTATACTTTAAGCTTGCAGCAAAGGGAGTGGATAATATACCAGAGGGTCCATGTATAATAGCGCCCAATCATCAGAGCTTTTTAGATGGACTTTTCGTGATGTCTTTTATGAAGTTGCGAACGATAAAGAACACCTATTTCTATGCTAAGGAGCAACATATAAAGCGCCCATTCTTTAAGTTTCTTGCCAATCATCATCATGTGATAATTATGGATATGAGTGATTTGAAGAATTCGATACAGAAGATGGGAGAAGCACTTAAGAAAGAGAAGAACCTTATTATCTTTCCTGAGGGGACACGTACAACATCTGGTAAACTTGGTGAGTTTAAGAAGACCTTTGCGATATTGAGTGCTGAGCTTGGAGTACCTATAGTTCCTGTATCGATAAAGGGAGCCTTTGATGCTATGCCTAAGGGTTCGATATTACCACGACCACGTAGAGTGCAGGTTGAGTTCTTGGCTCCTATATATCCGCAATCACAGAGCTATGAAAAACTTACTGATAAAGTCTATAATAAGATTAAAATGAGTCAGATGGGCGCATGAGGAGTGATATGTCTAATTGACATAGTTATACATCAGTGTTTTACTTAAGATGGCATAAGTGTAAAAAGTAAATACACGTTAAATATTGTTCATAAGGAAGAAGGGTGATGGCAAGTATAAAAAAAATGATTACATTTGTACTCGAAAATGAGCAATAAGAAATAGAAGGATATGACATTTGCCTTGCAAACATATATAATACCATGTTGCTTTTGGGTAACTAAGGCTTAGAAAAGAGCTAAACGGATTTTTTTTCTGTTTGCTCTTTTTTTTTAGAGTGTAAATGCGAGGAGATAGAAATAGAAAAGAAATAACAATATATAATTAAACCGATATGAAACAAGAAGTTAAGAAAGTACTTATCCTTGGATCAGGAGCTTTGAAAATCGGACAAGCGGGTGAGTTTGATTACTCAGGTTCGCAGGCGATGAAAGCGTTGAGAGAAGAGGGTGTACAAACGATTCTTATCAACCCTAACATTGCAACTATACAGACATCAGAGGGTATAGCTGATAGAGTGTATTTCCTACCTATCACCCCTTACTTTGTAGAAGAGATAATAAAGAAGGAGAATCCAGATGGTATAATGTTGTCTTTCGGTGGTCAGACAGCGTTGAACTGTGGTACGGAGTTGTACAATGCGGGAACACTGGAAAAGTATGGTGTTAAGGTGCTTGGCACATCGGTTGAGGCGATAATGATAACTGAGGACCGTGATCTCTTTGTGAAGAAGCTTGACGAGATAGACGCAAAGACACCACGTTCACAGGCTGTAGGTTCGCTTGAAGATGCATTGAAGGTAGCGCATGATTTGGGTTATCCTGTTATGGTTCGTTCGGCGTATGCTCTTGGAGGTCTTGGCTCTGGTATATGTACTAACGATGAAGAGTTCACAGAGCTATGTAATAGTGCTCTTGCTTTTTCTGATCAGATACTTGTAGAGGAGTCTTTGAAGGGTTGGAAGGAGATAGAGTTCGAGGTGATACGTGATGCCAACGACCACTGTTTTACTGTTGTGCCAATGGAGAATTTTGACCCACTCGGCATACATACAGGAGAGAGTATCGTCATAGCACCTATTCAGACACTTCGCGAAGATCAGATAGAGTTGCTTCAAGATATAGCACGTAAGGTTGTTCGTCATATCGGTATTGTAGGAGAATGTAACATACAGTATGCATTCAATGCGCAGACAAATGACTATCGTATTATAGAGATTAATGCTCGTTTGAGTCGTTCTTCGGCATTAGCATCTAAGGCTTCGGGTTATCCTTTGGCTTTTGTAGCTGCTAAGTTGGCTTTAGGATATACGCTCGATCAGATAGGTGAGATGGGAACACCAAACTCGGCATATGTAGCGCCATCTGTAGACTACGTGATAGCTAAGATACCTCGTTGGGACCTTACTAAGTTTGCAGGTGTAGACCGTGAGATAGGCTCATCGATGAAGTCAGTAGGCGAGATAATGTCTATAGGTCAGTCGATAGAAGAAATAATGCAGAAGGGTCTTCGTATGATAGGTCAGGGTATGCATGGTTTTGTAGGCAACAATGATTTAGAATTTGAAGACCTCGATAAGGAGTTGTCACATCCTACAGATTTGCGTATCTTCGCCATAGCACAAGCTCTCGAAAAGGGTTATACACCAGAGCGTATAGAAGAACTTACTAAGATAGACCTTTTCTTCATCAACAAGTTGAAGAATATTGTTGACTATACAAAGGTACTTGCACAGTATAACAAGATAGAGGAACTTCCTGTAGATGTACTTAAGGAGGCTAAGCGTTTAGGTTTCTCTGACTTCCAGATAGCGCGTTATGTAGAGAATCCACAGGATACTATGGAGAAGGGACTTTTGGCGGTGAGAGCACATCGTAAGAAGAATGGTGTTGTACCTACAGTACGTCGTATTAATACTGTAGCATCAGAGCATCCTGAGTTGACCAACTATCTCTATATGACATATGGTAAAGATGAGCACTCGATAAGCTACGAGTATAAGAATGATAAGAATATCATTGTTCTTGGCTCGGGTGCCTATCGTATTGGTTCATCGGTAGAGTTTGACTGGTGTTCGGTAAATGCTATACAGACAGCTCGTAAGTTGGGCTATAAGTCAATTATGGTCAACTATAATCCTGAGACAGTATCTACGGATTATGATATGTGTGACCGCTTGTACTTTGATGAGCTCAGCTTTGAGAGAGTACTTGATGTGATAGACCTTGAGTCACCTAAGGGTGTAATAGTTTCGGTAGGCGGACAGATACCAAACAATATGGCGATGAAACTACATCGTCAGAATGTGCCTGTGCTTGGCACATCACCTGTAAGTATCGACCGTGCAGAGAATCGTAATAAGTTCTCGGCTATGCTTGACCAGTTGGGTATAGATCAGCCTCGTTGGGAAGCATTGACAAGCTATGAGGAGATAGATAAGTTCATTGATGAGGTTGGTTTCCCTGTACTTATTCGTCCATCATATGTATTATCAGGCGCGGCGATGAATGTTTGTTATGACAAGGAACAGATGCACACATTCCTTGGAGCTGCAGCTAAGGTATCAAAAGAGTATCCAGTTGTCGTTTCGCAGTTCTTGCAGAATGCAAAGGAGATAGAGTTTGATGCAGTAGCTAAGAATGGCGAGATAATAGAATACGCTATATCGGAGCATGTAGAATTTGCAGGTGTTCACTCTGGTGATGCCACATTGGTATTCCCAGCGCAGAATATATATCTTGCAACAGCACGTAAGATAAAGCAGATAAGTAAGAAGATAGCTAAGGAACTCAACATATCAGGTCCATTTAATATGCAGTTCCTTGCAAAGAATAATGAGGTGAAGGTTATCGAGTGTAACTTGCGTGCATCGCGAAGCTTCCCATTTGTTTCGAAAGTTGTGAAGCGCAACTTCATTGAGACAGCAACGAAGATAATGCTCGGTGAGCCAGTTGAAAAGGCAGATTCTACAGATTTTGATATTGACAGCATAGGTATCAAGGCATCGCAGTTCTCGTTTGCGCGTTTGCATAAGGCAGACCCTATACTTGGTGTAGATATGTCATCTACAGGTGAGGTAGGTTGTATCGGTGATAACTACGATGATGCTATGATGAAAGCTCTTCTTTCTGTTGGATTCCATAAGCCCAATAAGGGTGTATTGGTATCATCGGGTGATGCTAAGGGCAAGGTTGATTTGCTTGACTCATGCCGTATGCTACAAGCTAAGGGTATTAAGATATATGCAACGGCAGGAACACAGAAGTTCCTTGCAGATAATGGTATAGTTTCTGAAATGGTTAGTTGGCCAGATGAGAACAACGGAGGAAAGGACATTGCAGCTCTTATGCATGACCACGAGATAGACTTGCTTGTCAATATACCAAAGAATCATACACGTCGAGAGCTGACTAACGGATATAAGATACGTCGTTCGGCTATAGACCACAACATACCATTGCTTACCAATGCACGTCTTGCAAGTGCTTTCATCAGAGCATTCTGCAACATCGATACTACAGAAGTAAGCATCAAGGCATGGGATGAGTATTAGAGTAGACGTCAGTGTAAACAATCATAAAAGCATTGTCTTCCAAGAAGGAGGACAATGCTATTTTTATGATGTTTTTTTGTGATTTATTGTTGGTTGACGGAGATGCTATCAAGCAGGTATTTGTTAATTGTCCAACCGTGCTGGATGTACCACAGACTGTCGCCTGGGATTACGCTGGCTTCGCCTGGGGTAAAGTTAAAATCACCCCGACCCCAAACCTTTGGAGAAATATTCAGACGTGGTTGCAGAAAGTTTTCGCGTAAAAAATTGATGTTTCCAAATTTTGAACTTTGCCAATTGTCAATTGGGACCAAGTAGATGGTGCGTACACTTGGATCTTGGGCATATTGTTCAATTTCTGATATCTCGATGGTTTTTTCGCGGCTGAATGTCAGTTCAACGTCATGCATTGGTTCGTCTTTTTCACATGATGTGAACAGGGTTGCACCGGCAAAACCCAAGACCGGCAGGGCGCGTTTCAGGAAAGCAGATGCTTCCTTGACAATGCATAGTTTCGATTTGTTTTTCATGGTTTTGTTATTAATGATTTGTTTTTCAGTTTTTAAAAATGGGGAGCAATTCCTAGCGACCATAAACGTATGCATCACGTACAACGGGCGAGTATATAGGGTCTTTGATAATGAAGCCCATTTTGCTTAGCCATACACTATCTTCGTATTGCT
>CALAUL010000052.1 GCA_937892255.1 uncultured Bacteroidales bacterium
ACTTTACGCGCCGCATAACTAATCTTAAGCGCCTGAGCCTTACGCAAAGCCTGCTTAATATCAGTTATCGTACCCATCTGAACATCGTAGTCAGCCTTGATAGAGACAGTCATCTTTGGACGATCTGACTCATTCATACCTTCACGCTCTTGGAGAATGTAGTTCTGAATGTCATCAACAGTTGCATACGAGTCATTAAGCTGAATACGTGGCTCTGAACCAAACTTCTTCTGATTAGAAGGTTTACCTACATAAATATAAGAAACCAACGACTTCTGCTCAAGCTTAGTCACCTCTGTCGCCTCTGGCACCTTAATCTTCACAATGAGCGTAACCTCTTTCATAGAAGTAGCAATCATGAAGAAGAAGAGAAGCGTAAAGATAATATCAGGCAAAGAAGAAGTATTCAACTTAGGCTGTTCTTTTTTCTCGCCCTTTCTAATTTTTGCCATAATATTACTTCTTATAGTTTTTAGGTTCTGCTTCTGATATACGCTGAGGATATACCTTTCTTATAGCATCTTGTTCATCAGCTGTACAATCAGCATACGACTTACGGAACTTAGACTTTGCAAGTTCCTCACGTAACTCATTATAAGCTGCTTGAAGCTCATTTTGCACTTTGAGGTAAGCCTCATACTGACTACCACGGTCGTTCTGGAGCGAAATGACGCCCTTAGAGACCATATAGTTTCCGAAGAAAGGAATCTCTGTTTCAGTCTTCTCTGGCAAGTTCTCTGAGTCTGCAGGGTTTGCAATAAACTCTTTTGCCTTATTCTTCAAATCGCTTACATTGCACCATTCCCCTTCTACAAGTAATTGGTTCTTATAGTTGAGAAGCACCGTAAACACGTTACGTTCCTTAATAGGTGGCGCATCGTCCTGCTGATTCGGTGGCACAATAGGAGGCAACATACGTGCCAAACCTGTGTCCGAACTCATCGTAGTAGCGACAAGGAAGAAGATAAGCAGAGTAAATGCGATGTCTGCACACGAACTACCATTTATCTCTGGTGTTTCTTTCTTTGCCATGTCATTATTACTTTATACTGTTATAGATTTCAGTCACAATAATAGCGAGCACTGCAACAGCAAAGAAAATATAAGCCAAGAAGATACCTGTATCAGAAATAGCCAACCAAGTCTCTGTATTCTGAGTACCTTCATAACCTACCATATTCAATGGTGTTGTATCTGCCATAGCCCAACAAATGCCTACTAATGCAAGAGCACCTACTAAAACAACTAAACCCTTGATGACTGTCTTAATATCTGACATTGCAGCCAATAGCTCAGCCGCAAGAATGCCGAATATAGATATTCCGAACACCACATAGGTAAACATAATGGCAATCTCATTCCATGAGCCATCCGCAGTGGCATCAGTGCTGCCCTCAACATATCCAAGGAGGATAAGAGCAACGCTTATCACCATTAGAACGACCATTATGGAAGTTGCTACTTTACTAATTATTTTCATTTCTAATGCCTTAAATTGTTGACAACAAATTATTTCTTAGCTCTTACAAGGATATCCATGAATGAGATAGAAGCATCTTCCATCTTATTCACCAAAGCTTCAATCTTTACAAGAATGTAGTTATAGAATACCTGAAGAACTACAGCTGCGATAAGACCGAAGATTGTTGTCAAAAGGGCTACCTTAATACCACCTGCTACAGCGATAGGAGAGATATCACCCATTGCCTGGATAGAGTCGAATGCCTGGATCATACCAACAACCGTACCCATGAAACCTAATGATGGTGAAAGTGCAATGAAAAGTGCCAACCATGGCAAACCACTCTCCAAAAGACCCATCTGAACTGAGCCATAAGATACAACTGCCTTCTCTACATTGTCAAGACCCTCATCGTAACGGTCAAGACCCTGATAGAAGATAGATGCAACAGGACCACGTGTGTTACGACATACGTCCTTTGCAGCCTCAATACCCTCAACACCACCTTTCTTAAGTGCCTCTTCTACTTTCTTGAGGAGCTTCTTAGTGTTAGTGTTTGCAGCTGAAAGATAAATGATACGCTCGATTGCTACTGCAAGACCAAGAATGATACATGCCAACACTGGCAACATCCATTCTACACCACCCTCGATGAATTTTGTCTTAAGCATCTTGTGAACACTCACCTCTTCTACTGCTGCAGGTGCTGCTTCTGCTGGAACTTCTTCTGCTGCTGGAGCAACTTCTTCTACTTTTGCCGAATCAGTTTCTGCAACTTCATCCTGAGCATAAACATATGAGCTAAAGCTCATCATGCCGAAAACCGCTAAATACGCAAATAGCTTTTTCATAATCTAATTAAATTTTTGACTTTTGTATTATTAATTTGTTAATTTGATATTTAGAACATTACTAAAATACCGAAAGACTTAATTGTATCTTACAACCTCACCTTTCAGAGGTGCAAATTACAAAAAAATTATAACATACAAACCTATTTATTTATATTTCAAATATTGTTATTTTTGCTCTACATCTCCCTAAACTGCTACAAATGTGGGATTTCGAGAGTTATTGCACCTTGTTATTTGTTTATTTTTTTTTTGACTAAATAGGTATTTTATACATCGAACATGCGTTTTCGTCTGTTTTTTGACTTATTTCCTGCGCCTCCACATGGTAAATTTGAGCAAGACACTCGCATACATATACCAAGTTCGATGGTTCGTTGCGTTTACCTCTGTTTGGCACAGGCGAGAGGTAAGGCGCATCGGTCTCTATGACGACTCTGTCTAATGGAACGTGTTCTCTAAAGATATCGGGTAATGTCGATTTCTTATAGGTAATGGTGCCATTAACTCCAATGAGTAAATTTGGAAATTCAGTTATCACTATATACGCATCTTCCGACGTCCCTGAGAAACAATGCAACACTCCACGTATATCCTTCGGATTATAATCGTCCATAATCTGCCAAAACATATCAAAGGCATTGCGGATATGTATCGACATGGGCTTTTGATGTTTGATGGCATAGTCTACTTGCCAGCGAAAGGCTTGCTCTTGTTCGTATCTGAGTTCTTCGCTCCAATATAAGTCTAATCCTATTTCTCCTACTCCTACCATATTCCCTTTTTGCTCTGCGAAGGTGAATATTGTCTCAAGTTCTTGCTTATAGTTTTTGGTCATATCAGTAGGATGTAATCCGTACATCGGATAACATACGCCTTCATATCGGCGACATAGTTCGTCGATTTGTTGCAAACTGCCAACATCGACATTTGGCAGAAGTATCTTTTTCACTCCGCTCTCTATAGCTCTGGCTATTACTATATCTATATCTTCGGAGAATTCCTTTGTATATATATGTGTATGCGTGTCTATCATAACGGTTTCTTTCGGTGTCAATGCTTGGGAAAACAGAGATAGTGGCGATTGTCTTTGTCGCTTATGTTTTGCAACTCGAAGACGTCACTTACCTCTGCTATGTCACGTACTGTGCCGTCCGAATACATTATATTTATCTTGTCGCGTCCGCGTGCATAGGTGCGGCTTGACAGACTTCCCGACATGACAAAGTATGTACTCTCATCTTCTGTATATCCCAATTCTTGTTGTACTCGACGTCTGCACGACTTAACCTCCTCCTCGGTATATTCGGTACGTCGAATTTCAATATTGGGCATTTGACGGTTTATGAATGCCTTTGACAGGCGTTGCAATGTCTTGTCAGACGACATTGTCCAACATTTAATGGCTGATAGGATATCGTTGTCGTCAAGCATTGCGAAGGTATCGAGTAGTGACGGGTCTCTGTCAAAGTTTTCTATTTCAACATCGTTTGTCAAGAAATAGGCCAACGATGGTGCTGCAGGCAGAGTTTCCCCACTCTTCATGAGTTTGCGTGCTCGACGGAATATCTGATTGAGCATCTTTTCTGCCTTTACAACGGTTTTGTGCAGATAAACCTGCCAATACATCAAACGACGAGCTATTATCATCTTTTCTACTGAATATATTCCTTTTGACTCGACGACAAGCTGATTGTCACATACATCGAGCATCATTATCAATCTGTCTACTCCTATGGCTCCTTCTGCCACGCCTGTGTAAAAGCTGTCTCGTTTTATATAGTCAAGACGGTCGACGTCGAGACTGGAAGATATGAGTTGATGAAGGAATGTCTTCGGATATGTATTCGAGAATATCTCTATGGCTGTGGATAGCTTGCCTCCCATCTGCTGATTGATACGATTCATGAACAGAATGGTAAGTTGCTCGTGACTCACTCCTCTGCAGATGTTATGCTCCAATACGTGCGAGAATGGTCCGTGCCCTATGTCGTGCAATAATATCGCAACTTTAAGGGCTAATGCCTCGTCAGGTGTTATGTCGCACCCTTTCTCTATAAGAGTTTTGACGGCCAACTGCATGAGATGCATAGCTCCGAGAGAATGTTGCAGTCGCGTATGTGTTGCCCCGGGATAGACGAGCGACGACATGCCAAGTTGATATATCCGTCGCAATCGTTGCATGTACGGCAATTCGAGTATCTCCAACAATAATGGGTCATCGATGGAGATGAACCCATATACAGGGTCATTTATTATCTTGTGTGTTTTATTCATCGTCTTAATATATGCCACTGAGGTGTTACAACAAGTGAGAATCCGTACCAATACTCAACAGCAGATGCGTCTGTGTCATAATAGCCTTTTGCCCCGAGTGTAAACCGTACGTCATCGCAAATGGCGTGGTTGAGATGTCCCTCAATGGTTAACATGTGTCGTTTGGACTGATAATATGATTTGTAGTTTGAAAGCGACATGTACAGAGGATTACCGTGGAGTGCGTAGAAGTTCTTCGCCATATAATATCCTATCGTCGCAGTAAGTATTTTTGCGTCGAGTCTAAACTTCGGATAAAAGCCTCCTCCATCTGCAAAGGGACGAACATCGCTTCCCGCCATGGTGTGAAAGAAGAGTCCTTCAATATCAAATGTGAGGCTTCTGACAAAGCTGTTAGGGAAGTTTCTGATGACTCGCAACGACAACGAGCCATTGGCAAGGCTCTGCATTCTCTCCGGATAATCGCTTATCTGTCCTCCTATATGTGAGATGGTCAGCCGAAACGGGACGTGGAAACTCCACTCGCTGTTTGCTTTTGCATGACGATAATCCAAACTCACGCCGGCCATGAACTTTTCCGGTATCGTGTCATATCTTTTTATAAACTGCTGCCAGTTTATCCATAGGGCGAAGTCAAGTTTTTCCCCGTCGATATCCACTTGTGCTCCGGTCTCGGGCAACATGTTTAGTTGATGTTCGTTGTCGTAGATGGCTTCCGATAGTTGCGCTCTTCCGGCTCCCTCTATACAGCCCATCGACAGACGCACTTTTCTGCTGACCTGCCACTGTGCAACAAGATATGGCACGACTCTGTCAAACTTGTCCGTTCCTCCATATTGCAAGAGCTCTGCTCCTGCCTCAAGCGAGACATTACGCGCCACTTTGTACAGCAACGTCGGCCGTATAGCATAGCCTGGCAATGTATATCCTTCAACATATTCGCCGAAATACTCGTCATTGCGAAAGAAGTTCTTGTTGACTACCGCCAAATCTAATGTCCCCTCCGACAATGTCGTATCTATAAGATGATATGTCTTTTCAAAAGCAAAGCTCTCTTGTGCTCGCAGTTGCAAGCCAAAGAAAAATATAGCTGATAGTAAGACGAATGTATACTTCATCGTCCGAATACACGTTTTAAGAGCGTTGATGTTCGTGCCGAAGCCTTTGTTCGTATGGCGGTTTCTTCTTCGCCTACTTTCTTAAAGAGTCCGTCGACTGCTTGTTCGGTCAGGTAATCTGTCAAATCTGTATTGACGCTCTTTAGTCCTGTAGCCTTTCCAATTACGGAATTGGCAACGTTGTTCCATTGTCCTGTAAGGGTGTTCCACGACGAAGAGGCTGAGACATCTCCCACGAGTTTCTTATCTAACGAGGTCTGAATCTTAGATGCGAAGAGTCTTTTCAGGTCGGGTTTACATTTACTTTTGAAATATGTCGTTGCGGCGGTATTTCCTCCGGCCAAGATTTTTGCAGCATCAGTGAATGACATGTCTTTTATAGCGTTGACAAATATAGGAGAAGCCTCTTTCACTGCGTCAGAGGCGGACTCGTTGATGCGCTGTACTACGTTCTGAACGAGTTTCTCGCCTCCCGGCAGTTTGGCAATATTTTGCGTAATGACGAGTGCTTCTTCCGGCAGTCCTATACGTGTTGCCAAATCGTTATAGTAACCGTTTTTCACTGCGAGTTTGGTCACTCCTTTTGTCACTCCTTGCACGAGGGCTTCTTTAAGTCCTGCCACTATCTCGGTTTGTGTCAATGGCGCATTTTGAGAGACGACACTTGAGATGGTAGATAGCGAGCTCATTCCATTCATTGACGAACAGGCAACGAGTGTTGCTCCTATCGCCGACAATGCTATGATTGATACTTTTTTCATGTTCTTTCTATTACATTTAATATTACCTCTTTTAGTACGAGTTTCTACTGTTTCTGTTACTTTTGTCGATATAGGTTGCGTTCTCTACTTCACCAACTGACAGATACGAACTATTACGTCGACAGCTTTTTCCATGCTTTGTACCGGCACGAACTCATATTTGGAATGAAAATTGACTCCTCCGGCAAAGATGTTGGGAGTAGGCAATCCCATAAACGATAGTCGCGAACCGTCCGTTCCGCCTCTGACAGGCACTATCATCGGGTCCATGCCACAGTCTTCTATTGCCTGCTTGACATAGTCGACAATGTACATCTTTGGTTCTATCTTTTCCCGCATGTTATAATATTGATCTTTGATAGTTATTTCTGCCGTACCATCGCCAAACTCCGAATTTATTTTGTTTGCCAAGTGCACGAGTTCTCCCTTTCTATCTTCAAAGCGGTCTCGTTTGAAGTCTCTGATGATAAATTCGACTTCTGCTCTTTCTACCGTACCGGTCATAGAAACGATATGATAGAATCCTTCATAACCTTTGGTATGTTCCGGAGTCTCGTGACGGGGCAACATTTGCATGTATGTTGACGCTATACGTATTGCGTTGCGCATCTTGCCATAGCCATATCCCGGATGGACATTGAATCCTCTGAAGATTATTTTAGCCGAGGCTGCATTAAATGTCTCGTACTCAAACTCTCCCACTTCTCCTCCGTCAAAGGTATATGCAAAGTCGGCTCCAAACTTCTCTACATCAAAGTTGTCAGCTCCCTGACCTATCTCCTCGTCGGGTGTGAAACAGATTCTTATTTTACCATGTTTTATTTGCGGATTAGCTATGAGATACTCGGCAGCAGTGATTATTTCTGCTATGCCGGCTTTATCGTCGGCTCCCAGAAGCGTCGTTCCGTCAGTGACAACAATGTCCTGACCTACATATTTAAGCAGTTCGGGTGTTTCCTCCGTTGTCATCTCTATTTCTAAATCCTTATTGAGCATTATATTCGAACCGTCATAGTTTGTGATGACTCTTGGTTTGACATTATGCCCACTGAAGTCCGGACTTGTATCCATGTGTGCAATGAAGCCAACAACTTGTTCGACCGAATCGTCGGTAGCCGGTATGGTAGCTGTGACATATCCATATTCGCTAACCTCTACTTCCGAAAGTCCCAACGTCTTGAGTTCTTCTGCCAACTCTTTGGCGAAAGACATTTGCGACAGTGTCGATGGTTCGAGACCTGTCCTATCGTCGCTCTGTGTGTCAATCTTCACATAGCGCAAGAATCTATCAAGTAAATTACTCATAACAGCTCTATTTCTATTATACGTTTTGTATGTTCGGTATATTTTACCTTCTCACTTATTCTGTGTCCTACGACCCAGAGTATCTCATCGTCGGCTGAGGTCAAGAGCCAAACTTGCTCTTTGGCATATCGGCTGAGTTTAATGTCGACAAAGAAGTCACTTAGTTTTTTGACTCCCTTGAGTCCTATCGGAACGAAAATATCTCCTTTTCGCCATCTTCGCAGACGTAGCGGGAACTTTAGTTTGTCGAAATCTAAATGTACAAGTGACTTATGTCGAGACAATATAAAGTCGTCATCTACTTCTCGTTGTGATATTCGCATCTTAATCGGTTCATCTATCAAGTTGCTATCTGCCGTTATCTCGTACTCCATATTATCGCAGGAACCGACTCGTTGTCTTACTATGAGTGCTGAGCGGTCTATCAGCAGTTCGTATCCCGATGTGGCAAACTCTCTTCCAAAGCGTTTCTCGTCAATACATCTGACTATTTTCTCCACCGAATCGGCCGTAAAGCCTTTGGTATGCAAGAGCTCAAATAGGAAAAGTTCTTTTTCGTCTAATGAGGTCAGACTTTTCATCTTTATTTCGAATCCATTTTCTCGTATCTCCACTGCCTGGCTGACGAATTGGTCATATTGCTTTTGGAATATGCGCAAAATGCTCTCTAATCTTGTCATATTGCCATTCATGGTGCTCAGGACCGATGGGTTGAGTTCTTTCATCGCCGGAACGATGTGATGTCGTATGCGGTTGCGTGTATAGTCATCGCTTTGGTTTGTTGAGTCGATGACGTATTTCAAGTGGTTAATCTTGCAATATGCTTCTATGCTGTCTCGTGAATAGCCCAACAACGGACGGACAACACGTCCATTCACACTCTTCATGCCGCAAAGTCCTTTTATGCCTGTTCCGCGAATCAGATTAAGCAGAAATGTCTCTGTATTGTCATCGGCATGATGTGCCACCGCTACACATGGCAGGTCGTATTCATCAAGGAGCTTTTCAAACCAACTGTAACGCAATTCGCGTGCGGCCATCTCTATCGAAACGCGCTTTTCTGCGGCATATCGCTCAGTATCAAAATCTTTAACACGACACTCGACATTCAGTCTTTTACAATAGTCCCGCACAAAGGCTTCGTCTCTGTTGCTCTCCTCGCCTCGCAGATGAAAATTGCAATGCGCCGCCACACACTTTATGCCCTGCTTCACCAATATATGAAGCAAGACAACGCTGTCAGCTCCGCCACTCAAGGCTACCAACATGGCTTTGTAGGGAACGGTTATTGTCATTCTCGTGTCAATTGATTCTCTCTATAAACCTGACTCCATGATAGAACCAAGCATTATCGCAAAGGTAACATTTTTTGTATAAAAAAGTTAGAAGCCGTTTTGTTTTTGAAATTGTACTTACCGCAAAATCGAGAGGTATTCCGTACTTACTAAGACAAACAAGAGAGCCGAAACACAGTTGCTCGACCATGTTTCGACTCTCTATTGGTATGTCTGGCTGTTATTCTATAACAACTTTTGTCTTTAAGCCATTGACACTGACTACATATATGCCTTTTGTCTCTATCTCGATATATGTTGCGAACTCTTGTGCTGATTGTGTTGCTATTGTCCTTCCTGCTATATCGTAGACTCTTATGTCGGCATTCTTTATATCTGTCTTCACTACTACTACATTATCATTTGCGTAAACCTGCGTCATGTTCTTGTCAACCGTCTCTATTCCCGTCACAGTTTCTTCCGACACTCCCGTTGTACGCAATATCACTGCAAAGCGACTGTCGAGGTTGCTGAGATCTGTGATGATATAGTTGTCTTCTCGCAAATTAACGTTCGTTCCTTTGAGGTTATCAACAAGTATGACATCGTATCTGTTATCGAAAGCTCCTATCGACTTCGAAGAGATAACGAGTTGTGTTGCTCCCTCTGATTTTGTCAACACCAATGGCATGATGACATCTTCCATCTCTGATGCGTCAGGAAGATATGCTATTGCCATCTGCTGACTTCCTTTAGCGACAGCTATTGTAGAGTACGTCACACCGAAGCTATTTTTCTTAGCATCGCCTCTTATAGCGTCCAAGCTACCTCCTTCTCTAAATACCAGCACTGTTTCATCTACATAAGAGTCTGTCTCATCGCTCTCTACTGTCAGACGAAGTTCGTCAGTCTTCATATCGTCTGCAACCAACGATTTGAGTTCTACACCAAGCCTTGACGAAAGCGATGCCGGATTGAATTCCAATGTCGTCGATTCTTTTGCGTAAACGTGTATTCCTTGGAATGCAGACACATCGCTGATGTCGCCTCCCGTCTGCGTGCCCAACTCTGTGCTACGTGTTATCCAACAATATTCTCCGCTGCCATAATCGTATGTGCGCACCCATATAGACGGATCTATCGACGCATTCTGCGTTATCAACATATCTAACGTCACACTGAATGGATACGGGTTAGATACGAAGTTCCACCCTTTTTGCAATGAAACATATATAGGTTCGTTTGACTTAATCGGTGTTCCTTGCTGTGTCAACGTGCGGTAATATCCGTCTGTCTGCACGCAAAGAATATCGTTGCCTGTGCCTATCTGTCCAAATGAGCTTTTACCTGCATCACTATATGTACATTCCTCACCCGGGGTCATTTGACGTATTATATCATTGGCTTCCGACATACCTGATACCGTTCGTTCTTTCACTGCTGTACCGGTATAAGTTACTTTATTGGCAACGAACATACGTTCAAAGATAGGGCGACCTGCGCCGTTGAATTCTTTGCTATATACAAACGACGGATTCGAATCGAAATCGTAGTACATCGTGAACGCTCCCTTGATCTCTATCGTTCCTCTCGCTTCAAAGTAACCGGAATTGTACAATATGAGGTTTGCTCCATCTTCGATTGTAATGTCATCACAATATGCTGAGCCATAGATTATTGGCATATTAGGTGCATCTTTTGCGATAATAACGTCACTTGACACTGATGGCACTTCATCTCCTTCCCAGTTGCCAGCGTTTTCCCATCTATCGTCTTCTGCTCCGGTCCATGTATACGAACTTACCACCGATGCTGTAGCCACGGTATACAACCTTGGTTCTCCACCTATATTCGTCACGGCAGAAACAGCAAGCATAGTCTGACCTACTGGTGAGTTACACTCGATAATCTTCCACTTGTCTTCGTATGTCGCCATCTTTGATGTCGTTGTGAATGTGCCACTTCGACTATCCCAACGCACTCTCACTCGAGCCGAGAGAGATTCCGGGCCATGAACTCTCCAATACTCCATACCTAAGGCTGTCACTTTGCTATCTCTGTTGTCATAGTCCGTAGGTTGCGAATTGAGATACTCAACCGTCCAATCTCCCGACGCTGACGGCAAGACTCCGGCTTCTCCATATCGTGAGGCATCTCCCACTGGGAATTTGTATTCTGACCCCGAACTCATTTTTCGTGTCATCTTGCCATCTACATAACTTGACGAACTTCCGCCCTCAATAGCTGTAATAGCACTTGATGTGATTATGATATTGTTGTCTCCAAGTTTCAAAACTCCGTTTATCAACTTGAGTTTCGATAGTTTGACGTCACAATTAGCCACGACACCATTCTGATTGTCTATCTCGATGCCAGTCATAGTGATTGTCTCCGTCGATGTTATCTTCTGTTCCAACGAACCGGCCAAGACTAACGAGCCTGTTCCTGTTGAATGTCCACCATTTATGTTTAAGTTTCCTAAGAGAGTGAGATTCTTTCCATTGAACACCAACGTTGCGCCGTTTATCGTCACATTTCCACCCACTTGTATATTTCTGTCACTACGCAAGGTTCTATTTCCCGTTCCCGAGAATATGACATTATTTGCATAAACGGTTGTGACAAAGACATTATAGTCCGTCGAACCGCCATACTCTATTGTTCCTCCTCCTACGTCGAAGAAGTCATCGTATACTCCTGATGGGACGGCATCTCCATCTTCCACCTTCAATGTTCCTGTTCCGGAAATATGTCCTACTTGGTTGTTTCTCGTTGTTCCGACATTAAGAGTCTTGCCTTCATTTATCACCAAGCTACTCATCTTTATGTTATTGTCATCTGCCGACATCGTAACATCAGCATCAATGATAACTGCACAACCTGACATCGAAGATGGTTTTACAAAATTACCTATTGATTGCTGAGTATCAACGTCATACACTTTCCATATAGCATCACTCCAGTTTCCATCTGCCGCTGCAATATACGTCATCAATGCATTTGGCAGATGATCGCTTTGTCCGGCTGTGTATCGGCCTGCAATATCAGTCGCATTACCACGAGGACTGAATGTTAACAACATATCGTCATTCTCAACTGCTATTTCTCCACCATCTTTGAACCACTTGCTATTTGATAAGTTCAAGAATGCCGTTACATAATTGCCATTAGAATAACCCTTTGCATCTCTTAATAGTCCATGACACTCGAACTCTCCACTTGTTATGTTGACTCCGGAAGCCTTAACTGTCCAATAGAAATGCAAATAATTACCATCATTCTTGAACGAAACGACAGACGGTTCTGTGTCGTTATTTGGCACAAATGTCACAGAACCTTCGGCTGACGAGGTAAGGGCATTCAACTGTATAGGTGTATACTTTGAAGCTTCACCAAATGGCAACAACATCGAATAGCTTTTACCCGGCTTCATGCATACTCTGATACCACGGTCAGTCGGTGAGTTGTACGTTGCGACCATACAGTTGCTCGAGAATCCTGCTGTTCCAACTATTGAAGCACCGTCTCTCAGTTCGAGCAAGTTACCACCTATATTGAAGACTCCATTAGTCAATGTGAGTTTATTTGTTATTACAATAGGGTTGGCCTGCTGACGAGAACTAATTACTCCTCTTTCGTTGTTAATTGTCAGATTATCTATTGTTCCTTCACAATCGAAAAGCTGTGCTCTGGCTCCGTTCACTACCAAATTATGGCCGCTAATCTTACTTTTGTTCTCTATCAACACATCGCCCTTAACGCTCATCACCTCTGCGAGAGCGACTTCGCCCGATGTAACGGTAAAGTTATCTGCCACATTTACAAGACTGCTTACATTCAACTTCTTTGCACTTGACTCAAAGCCAAACAACTCCAACGATGCATTTGTCGTTGAAAGAGTTTGTTCCTCCGAACTGTTGTTGAAAAGTGTCTTATTTCCCGACGAAATATATGCACCAATGACTGACATATCACCTGCAACCTCTACATCATAGCCTTTAGCATCGAACTGTCCGGCGACATATAAGCCTCCGCCTAACATCAATTTATTGTCATACAACTCAACCTGAGCAACATCGCTGACATTGAGCGAGCCTAATGTTGAATATGCACTTATCATAAAAGGACTCTTATTTGTCAAAATATTAAACTGAGCTTTTCCTACGTTTGATGTGACAGGGTTGTAATACAGACTCGGGAATGTATTTGTAGTTGCGTTATTTATGTTAACAATAGAGCTGTCAGACATGCTCACTCTACCTCCACGAATATCAAATGCGCCATAAGTACCATATATTGAGTTCGACGGAACTATATTGATAGTTGCATTAGAGGTCGTCTCAAGGTCGATAGATGCATCTGATGAGTACGAAGTCACAAATGCCGCATTGAGTTTTGTATCTGCCCCCATATAAAGCTTTGACTTCGAAGACGATGTGTATGCAAAACCAGAATATATACCCTCTGAATCTTGGGCTTCAGAACTACTTACCGACACTACTGCTCCATTGAAAAGTTTTAGTCCTCCAGAAAGTTGTACTCTATAAATCTCATTATTCGGTTCAGGACAATACAATCGCAGATTCACCCCATTATCAACAATCAACTCACAAGTTTCTGGTATTTTGAAGTTGTTGACACTGAGATGTTGTTGGTTCTGTAAATCCCAACCATAATACGACTCGTGCGCTTTATATATGGTTTTCACATTGTTCGCATAAGCCAAATGTAACTTTCCTTTTACCAACTCAACCTTGCTTACTCCATTTACATCTCCCACCGGTATTTCTACTTTAACACGACACTCTTCAAAGTCCTTTGCAACTGAAAAGTAGCCAAAGAATGTTTTCCCAAACTCATTCGACGTTCCATAAATTCTACAGTCCTTCTCTGATGTTCCCGAATTGCCATCTAACACAACAAGGTCTTTAGGCAAATATATGGTTCCATTATTCTCTATAGAGCCACCAATATTATATTTTGACGCTAGACCGTAATTATTCTCTGCTTGGCTTATTGTTCCACTGTTTTTTATATCACCAAGTATAGTCACCGCACTTTTATCTAAAGCTACATTTAACACTACACCTTCTCCAATAATAAGACTACCTCCAACATACATGTTTGTCCCAGAGATTAGAATTAAAGTAGAATATACCTCAATCCTATAATCTCCATTTATCTTAATTTCCTCATTTAATTGTGATAAAAAACTCCCATTTCCAGTTATTGTAAGATTAGGGATCTCATTTATACCCAAATTATTCCATACCTGAACATTTCCGCTTAAATTAAAAACTATCTCTGCTTCTTTTTGTTTGCCAAATTCCGTATAATCTGTATTATTATAAACATCATAATTATATTGCATATCAAATTGCAATCTGCCATTTCCGCTTATTGAACCAATTGATCCTTTTGCAGATCTTGCTACCAATGTTCCAACATTATCTCCATCTCGGCTTATATAGATATTATTTGCATTAATAGCTGTATTTGCTATCACTTGATGGCCTGCGCTAATAATTACTTTATCCGAAGTACTTATCTGATTACCCGAAATAAAATTTTTTCCTCCATCGTTACTCCATATCGCATCACTCCAATTTCCTGATGACATAGAAACATAGGTAGATGAACCTCCAAATGCATTCTCGGGACCTATTACAAAATCTCCTGATGTATAATCTCTATACGTCACAACAGAATTATTCTCAATCTGTCTATCTCCCTCTACCTTGTTCCATGTGTTTCCAACAACAACCATTAACGATGCTTGGCCGCTAACCCCAGATGTAGTACACTTATATGTATCACCTACATACGTTTCGACGTCTGATTTTATCCTCCAGTATATCGGCCATGCCTGATTTGCACCAATAGGAGTTACATGAACAGGTACAACTGTTACCATCTTTCTCTCCTGCGAAGTATAAACAGGTTCAACCGGCATATATGTATTATCACATCCTACCGGAAATATTTTGCCCTGACCTAAAGTTGTAGGCAAAGGCAAAGTTAAACCTCCGGCTGTTGGTGTATTGTCTGTCATGAAACATGTATTCACATTCCATCCAACATTCGAAGTAGGATACTCATTGAGCGTCAAATTTTTATTCCTTAAATTAAACCTATAGTCTCGAGCAAAATAGACACTATTAAGCTTAGTATCATCCTCAATAATAACATCACCGCTTGCTTTCTCAAGACTCAAAGTCACTCCTGCCAAGCCTCCATTTTTATCAACTATACTCTGATTTAGTGTATTAGAAAATTCTACAGTTCCAACTAAATTTCCACCAACGGAAGTCAATGTTCCACAAACACCCATTTTAGAACTTTCGTCAATGGTCATCGATGCTTTATTTTTTTCTACTCGCACATTGAGCCACTTCAAATTGCCACTATTTTCAATATATGTAGCGTCATTCTTTCCTGTTAAGGTTAGTGTTGACAAGTCGGCAATGTTATCACCATGTGATGCTGTAAACGTCGCTCCAGCATCCACGACAAGGCTTCCTCCCAACTCAACATTAAACTGTGTTGAGAATTTTGAATTTCCAAGCACCTTCAGATCGCCTTCAAGAATAAGCGTAGAGTACTCGGGTCTACTATCTATCTTACTCATTATTACATTCGCGCCATCTCGTACAGTTAAATTATTCAATTTAAATGGTGCAAATATATCAAAGCTGGTCACATTACTGCCTATAACTTCTATATCTCCTCCCGACACATTCGACTCTATTGCTTTCATTGAACTATCAAGCAAAAGCATTCCTCTCACTGTATTTCCTGCGCCCCCCGGAACCGGATAATAGAACTTTATAGAACCTCCGCTCATGAGAAATTTAGAGCCAGAACCTAAATATAATGCCTGGCTACTATGTCCTAATTCTGAAGTCCATTGAAAAAACTGCTTATTCATAAGCACTTCTCCTCCTGTCTGATTATAAACAGCAGGCCTCAAATTTTGACTATAACTACCACCTTCTCCCAAACATGCTATGCGTGTTGTTTCAATTACACCGCCGTCTATCAACAAAGAAGACGAGACATTGCGTCTTTCTTCTCCATACAACGAATTTACAAAAAATATACCTCCTGTTTTATCTTCCAACGACAACTTTCCGGCCGTTATCTTTAATGTTCCTGCTATTAAAACATTACTTGATTTATCCACTTCATTTCCGTGTTGATTTTTCCCTTTTTGGATTCCAACCTTCAAATTCGCACCAGCAATCCACAAAGTTGCATTTTCGGGGATATACATATTACCCGCAGTATTCATTAGATTCACAGAATTATATTCATTCAGTGCCAATACTTCGGCCCAATGCTCAATATTCACGCCTTCTCCGAGTTTTAGAACTCCTCTTTCCGGCACCCATGGCAAATCTTTATAAGAGGTCATTCCCTCCGTCTTTCCCAACATAGTTATGCCTCCCGGAGCTACTATAGTCTGTGTCGCTGTTACCGACTTACTACATACCAATCTATACAACGTCGTTGTTCCCTCTGCACTAAACTCTCCATCTTCATCTCCCTCAAAATACAAAACCACACGCTTTGTCTTATTGATATTATCGGCTGCTCGTTCTCCTTCACAGAACGTCACCGTTCCTTTATTTACAAAGTCTCCCGTAATGTGTAACTCACTCTCTTGTCCTTCACCAACAGTTCCTTTAGATGTCAATATTGCGCCACTCTCAACAACAAGATTATGAACAGTCGCTCTGTACGCTCCTGGTTCATATACAACAGAAGCCCCATTCTTTATAGTCAAATCGCCTTTAACTATGACATCTCCACTTATTTTCTGCACACCTGCTGCAACGACAACCGAATTGTATGTTCCCCCTGCTATAATATTATCACCTTTCAACTCCCATGTACCCTCAAATGATGCTACCTTCGCCGGGTCAATAGAATTCATGTTTGGCACACTAATTGTTCCTAAGCCCTCATACAACGTTACTATCAATTCACTTGTATTACTGATAACAAGTTTACCCTCTACCGTCAACTCATTCACAACCAACGAAGACTCTCCACCAAAATTAATTTCCTTTCCTGCCGGAACGATAACATTGTCCGTCTCCTTTGGTATTTCATTGTTTTCATTGATGAAAGATTGTCCGGATAAATCTATAGTCCAATTTCGATAATCCGACCAATCTCCTGAATTTTTTACAACCCATGTTGTCTGCGCCATCATTGATGTAGCTCCTCCAAGAACTACCACCAACAACAGCATAAACCTAAGACAAACTCGTTTCATATTATTATATTTCATTCTCATGTTATTCCGTATAATATATTATCACACCAAGTACGTTAACGTACTTTACGCCCACAAAGTTATAGCTAAATCAATAAATCTGAAAGAAAGTATAACGATATTACCACCTAAAATCTTGAATTTTATCTATCAAAACACAAAAGAAGCATTTTCTTTCACGTTTTTTCACTATCTATCATCACTTTTACAACTTCTTATCCGAAATATATCTCACTGATTCACTGTTAAAATCCAAGATTTTTCAAAGCCAGACACACGACGCAACTGATTATTCATCTCTCGAGCAACATCGTGATTATCAAACTCACCCGCAACAACTCGCACTCGCCTGCCTTCCGATTGATATTTCAAAAGACCTTCTACGCCTCTGCGACTCATCTCCGCAATGTACTTATCAGCATCACTATGACCGACAAAACTACCCACTACAATATAATACTTAGACACAGACTTAACAACCTGTTCCTCAACCTCATTGTTAGTAGTCCCAACTGACATATCAGCTTTCCCCATAAGAACAGCTTCGGGTTCTTGAACATCGACAGTCATAGGGCTTTCAAACAAGTCCGTATACCCCGACTGTACCTCACCCAAACTACCAACTCCGCCATCTCTGACCTCCGGAGAAATAGCAAGTAAACAAGCTAATACCGCCGCCGTAGTGGCAAAACTTCGCACTCCTTTGGACTGCATCGCTTGACGAACTCCAACTCTCTGCTCTTCTATCGCCAACGGCACATAACCATAGCTGTCAGCCAAAAGAACATTATTCTTATCCTCTACAAATGTCACTTCTTTCCCAACACGACGCAACACGCCAACTCCCTCTATCTCAAAACATCCGTTTATCTGTAATTGTTTCTTCACCTTAGCAACATATTCTTCTACCTCAAACAGTGCATCGTCCGTCGACATACACTCTTGCATAGCTATATAGCCCACAAGCATACCATCATTGTGAATCAGACTGCGGTTAAAAACAACCTCCTTTCTCGGTGGCAACATGACACCTCGCTTCTTGTCGACCATAGCCGACACACGACTTGCCACAAATGCACCCAAGCCCTTCACAATTACACAATCATGCTCTATGAGCAAGGCTTCGATATGTTCACTTACATTTGTCATTTCAGAATATCTTGCTCCGCAAAGGTAATAAAAATATCCACAAGTAAAGACTCGGCAAGCAAAATAAAATATTCCGTTTCTTCCTGTACGCTCATTTAGAAGGCGTTTGGCATAATATTGAACACGTCATTTTTTCTCCGTTTCTTCTCTGCTCATCTGTCATTGATGTTCCGCCGAATCTGCGTCGGAGACCATACATGGCAGTTCTCTCTATGAGTTTCCAACAATAAGAAAGGAAATAAAGCATAGCATGTTGCTATTTTGATAATAATTCTATATCTTTGCGCCATCTTAAACAATGTCGAAAGTGAAGAACTTACAGGAATACAGCATTGCATTTAAAGCGTTATCTAATGATACACACCATTTTAAGTATGCAATCGACAAAGACTTCTTCTCTATGATAGAGGGTTCTATGATAGAAGACGGAGAGTTAACAGCAGAGCTTGATTTGGTAAAAAGCGAACAGATGCTGAGACTAAGCTTCTTCATTTCGGGCATGGTAAAAACAACATGCGACGTCTGTTTGGGAGAGGTAAACTACACGATTGAAGATTGCAATGAAAAAATAATAGTGAAGTTTGGCCCCACGACAGAAGAGATTGACGAGACACTCTTTCAATTGGCGCACGAAGAGGATGAAATATCTGTTGCACAGTGGATATATGAGTTTATCTGCACGAGTCTGCCGGTTCGCATAACACACGACGATGGCGAGTGCGATTCTGAAATGTTAGAAAAACTGCAACAGTATTTGGTCTCTGACGTTATTACGGAAGAGAACATCGACATAGAAGAAAACAACTCCGACAGTGGCGACGACGAGTCTATAGACCCACGTTGGGCGGCATTGAAAGGGTTATGAGATAAAACAAACAACAAATAAACTAAAGTAAGATGGCACATCCTAAACGAAACCATTCGAAGACACGCCGCGACAAGCGCAGAACACACTACAAGGC
>CALAUL010000053.1 GCA_937892255.1 uncultured Bacteroidales bacterium
GCTTGCTAAGAAGATGTTCGCTAAGAGAGTATGATGCGATAAAGACAAATGAAAGGGCTGTATCAGACGAAAGATACAGCCCTTTGCGTATTATTAAGTGTGAATTAAAATCATGCTCTTTGCTACTTTCATTTTGTCCTCCCAATAGCGTTTGCATTGAGCTATGACGGGGTTGTCTTCTACTTTGCCTTTTATCTGAGTGTACTCACTCATGGCCATTTTGCCGTTGCTATCTATGCCATAGCTTACAGCGAGGCGACCACCGAACTCCTTCTGAGCTTCGTTGCACATCGAATTACAAATATCGCTATAGCAAGCTACCACCTTTTGAGCAGCAGCCGAGAGCTCTATCTTGAGCGTGTGAGGAGTAAGACCATAGCGTTTTTTTGCCATCACGACGCACCATGAATAGTAGTGACTCTTTTCCCAGAGGCCCCAGAACAGATGAAGACGTTCTGCTACTTTCTTGAGTGATTCGCCAGCAAATATCATATCCTCTATGACATCGACCTTCTCTTTAGGACATATAAAACCACCGCAATCTATCCATTTAGCATTGGTGTAGTCTATATCGTCGTTATCCTCTTCGATATAGTGTTCGATGCTGTTGAGTAGACCATCGAGAATATAAGCTTCAACGACTTGTTCGTACATCTTCTTAGCTCTTGGAAGAGAAGCTCGGTGTATCTTGACACCTTCGTATGATATGAGGTCGGCTTCACTCTTGTTGTATAACTCATTCATCACCTCTATTCCCTCTATCATCGTCTGTATAGTATAGGGATTGAATACTTCGCATGATATGAAGTCGGTTATCTCTATGCCTTTGCGTTTGTCGCGAGTCTTCCACTTTATCTCATCACGGAATAATCCTATTGTCTTAAGATTCTGACCTATCATTAATAGGCTCTCACCGTTACGTTCGATAAGATAAGAGAATGGAAACTTAGAAGTATTTGGGTGGCCTTTGTGTTGTCCGATGACCATTGTGTAAGCACCGATGTGAGCTGGTTCTAATATGTAGCAACCAGAGCCAGTCTTGACACCTCTTTCGAGAACAGCCTGATGAGAAGGTCCGAGTTTGTAGTGGTGATTACTTGCGTTGGTAGCCGAGCCAGCATTGAAGAAAGAGTAAGCTCCAGCAATTAGCAGTGATGTCTTGTGATGTGAAACAGTGTAAGGACCGCAGAAAGCCGAAACAGCCTCTCCGTTGAGAAGTTGGCAATTCGCAAATATAAGTGAGTTTTCGGCAAAGAAGCCAGCACCTACTTCAGTACATTGTCCAACAAAAGCATGACGTAAAATAGCGCCACTATGAATGTGCGCACCCTTGCCAACCATGAATGTGTCAGCGACAACGCCGTCCTCTATTTTGCCACCCATGATATAACCGTTTTGCAAACGTTGAACACCTATGATATGGCTGTCGGCTTCTATCCTCACATCGTTGATAATCGTCGTTTGTACTATAGTACAGTTATCACCTATTATAGCTTGCCCTTTTATCTTCTTAGCCTCTTTTTCTACTAAGGTGTTGTATGAGGCTACAATAGCAGGTTTGTAGCGATAGAAGGCTATGATATAAGCCAAACTGGCAGAAAGATATTTAGTGAGTTTGACCTCTCTTCCGCCTGCTTCGTTGATGACACTTACCTCTGAGCCTATAGCGAAGGTGGCGTTTTTGCTTGAAGTGATAAAACCACAACCGATGATTGTAACGTTGTTGCCTATAGTGTAGTTTTCTATTAGGCTGACATCTCGTAAATGGCAATTTGCGCCTATCTCTATGTCGCCACAGAATGTGACACGCTTGATATTTGAAGCTGAGAAGTTGTCCGCAACATTGACACGACTCCAGTCTTCACATTCACAACCATGTGCCTCAAGTAGTGCTATTTCATCTTTATTTATTGCTCTCATATTTCTTCTTCCATATTATAAATAATACTCCGGCAATGACAGCTGCACTACAACCTATGATGTAGCCCATTATGCCATTTTCGTTGCTTATGTTGATACATTCAGGAGCAACGCAAAGATAACTTGTACATACTGCCGTCATAAAGAGAGCAGGTAGTAGTGTTATGATATAGTTGCGACCTTCATATACTAAATAGACAGTTATAGACCAAAGAGTAAAAACAGACAAAGCTTGGTTGCACCATGCGAAATAACGCCAGATAATACCGAACCCATCTTTGTCAGATATGCTATACCAGAGAATGCCTATAGTAGCTAAGAATATAGGAACACTTACCATGAGGCGTTTTAGAATACTCTTTTGTTCTATTCCTATGAAGTCAGCTACAATGAGACGAGCCGAGCGAAGAGCGGTGTCGCCAGAAGTGATAGGGGCAGCTACAATACCGAGCATAGCCAAAATACCACCAGTAATACCAAGCCAGTCGTTGGAGATGATAGTTGCTACTTTAGCACCAGAGAAAGCATTTCCTTGAGCGTCAATGATGCCATTTTCGCTAAAGAAATATGTTGCAGCAGCAGCCCATATAAGAGCTACAATACCCTCTGTAACCATTGCTCCGTAGAAGATAGGACGTCCGTGTTTGACTTGAGTCATGCAACGAGCCATTAGAGGACTCTGAGTGGCATGAAAACCAGATATCGCACCACATGCTATGGAGATAAACATCATTGGGAATATAGGCGTAGTCTCATATTTCGTTCCGAAGCTATTCCACATTTCAGGTAGAGCCGGCATCTTGATATATAACATGACTAATATACCCAATGCCATAAAGATAAGAGCTATGGCAAATATAGGATAGAAGTTGCCTATTATCTTGTCAATAGGTAACAAAGTGGCGAGAACGTAGTATATGAAGATTGCGATAATCCAGAACATCGGAGTGTAGAAGTTAGGCGTCATTCCAGCTAATAATTCAGCAGGTCCAGATACAAACACAGCCCCAACGAGAACCATGAGGATAATAGTGAATATTCCGAACACCTTCTTCACTGTCTTGCCTAAATAACGACCTATTATCTCAGGGAGACTTTCACCATCGTTGCGTAGTGAAATCATTCCAGCGAGGAAGTCATGTGTGGCACCAGCAAGTATAGTGCCGAAGACTATCCATAGGTAGGAAGCAGTACCAAACTTAGCACCCATTATTGCACCAAAGATAGGGCCTAAGCCAGCTATATTTAGAAACTGAATCATGAAAATCTTCCATGTAGGAAGAGGTAAGTAGTCGACACCATCGGGGTGTACTACAGCTGGAGTCTCTTTGTTGTAGTCAGGTTTGAACACACGCTCTACAAAAGCACCGTAAACGAAGTATCCTACTATGAGAAGAAGTAGGGCTATTGAGAATGTTATCATATCAAAACTTTTTTAATAATCGCAAAATTAAATAAAAGCATTGAGTGTGACAATAAAAGAAGTGCTTTAAGTCAAATAAATTATCATACCCTTTTGCTGTGTCGAAATGTTAGTTATCTTTACGGCATTAAACATATAGAGATGAGTAAAAGTTTGAAGAAAGATTTTAAGAAACCATTGATATGGTTTTGGTCGATATTTGCCGGTTGTATACTATTGGTAGCGATTTTCTTTACGCTATTGTCGAATGGTGTATTGGGGTTCATGCCATCGTTTGAAGACCTTGAGAATCCCAAAAATAGTCTTGCAACGGATATCATATCAGCCGATGGAGCTACGATAGGAAAGTTTTTTGCCGAGAATAGATCGCAGGTAGCGTATGAAGAGCTGTCTCCCCATGTCGTCAATGCACTTATAGCAACAGAAGATGAGCGATTCCGTTCACATTCGGGGATTGACATCAGAGGCTTGGCACGCGTACTCTTCAAAACGGTCATATTACAACAATCCGAATCGGGCGGAGGCTCTACTATCACGCAGCAGTTGGCCAAGATGCTCTTCCACGGCAAAGCACAATCGTCATTTGATAGAGCCTTGCAGAAACTCAAAGAGTGGGTCATAGCCGTAAAACTGGAGCGTTCATACACAAAAGATGAGATAATAGCGTTGTACCTGAACAGAGTAGGGTATATATACGATGCTTATGGCATAGAGTCTGCAGCGTGGACATTCTTCGGAGTGTCGGTAGGAGACTTGAAAATCGAACAAGCGGCCATGCTTGTAGGAATGCTAAAGAATCCGTCGCTGTTCAATCCTATACGTCGCGAGGTAAAGACATTGGAACGTCGTAATGTAGTACTTGGACAGATGCTCAGACAACGTTATATCAATACAGCAGAATTCGACTCCTTGAAAGCATTACCTTTGGGACTCAATTTCCGACGTGCCGACCATAAAGACGGCCTTGCACCATACTTCAGAGAATATCTGCGTGAGACCATGACAGCCAAGAAACCCGTCAAGAGTGACTACAGCTCATGGCAAATGCAGAAATACATCGAAGATAGCATCAGCTGGGCAGAGAATCCTCTATACGGTTGGGTAAAGAAAAACCCAAAAGCAGATGGCACAGAGTATGATATCTATCGCGACGGACTGAAGATACACACGACAATTGACAGCCGCATGCAACGTTATGCCGAGGAGTCAGTGACAGAGCATATCGGAAACGAGTTGCAACCTAAGTTCTTCAGAACAAAGAAGGGAGCGTCACGGGCACCATACAGCTCTGATATTACCAAAGAACAATACGAAACACTCATAAATCGTGCCATCAAAAACAGCGACAGATATAGAGTGATGAAGCGCAACGGTGCATCGGAAGAGGAGATAAACAAGGCAATGCGTCAGCCCGTAGAGACAAAGGTATTCACATGGACAGGAGAGAAAGACACTGTAATGACACCTGTCGACTCGATAATATATCACAAACATTTCTTGCGTGCCGGCATGATGTCTGTCGACCCAAGCAACGGACACATAAAAGTATATGTGGGCGGACCTAATTTCAAGTACTTCATGTACGACATGGTCAGCAAAGGAAAACGTCAGGTAGGTTCTACAATAAAACCATTCGTCTACACCCTTGCCATGCGTGAGGGCCATACACCCTGCGACCTTGTGCCCAACTCACCACAGACATTCCTCCTCGCCGACGGTACTACATGGACACCCCGTAACTCAGGCGATGCCCGAGCTGGAGAGATGGTATCGCTCAAGTGGGGATTAGCAAACTCTAACAACAACGTCACGGCATGGGTGATGAAACAATATTCGCCAGAAGCAGTAGCAAACCTGATACACGATTTGGGCATAAAGTCGCATATCGACCCCGTATACTCGCTGTGTCTTGGCACATCAGATGTCAGCCTCTTTGAAATGGTTGGAGCTTATGCCACATACGTCAACAAGGGCGTGCACATTGACCCCGTCGCTGTTACACAAATCGAAGACCGTTATGGCAACGTCATATCACGTATATCGCCCAAAGAACGAGAAGCGATAGACGAGGAAACAGCATACCTTATGATAAACCTCTTGGAAGGCGTTGTAGACCAAGGAACAGGACGTCGTTTGCGCGGTCCGTCATATAAACTCACCAGTAAAATGGGCGGAAAGACAGGTACAACGCAGAATCACTCTGACGGATGGTTTATGTCAGTTATGCCAAATCTCGTCACCGGTGTATGGGTAGGAGGCGAAGAGCGTGCTATACACTTCGACTCAATGTCGCTAGGTCAAGCGTCGAACATGGCCGTGCCCGTCTTTGGACGTTTCATATTAAAGGTATATGCCGACAATACTATAACAGCCGTTCGACCGACAGACGAATTCGTTGTGCCCACCACATTTGGTTATTCACTCGACTGCTCCGACCGCAACATAAATGCCGATGAAGGAGAATCCTATGTCGGCAATATAGAAGATATACCTACAACGGCGAATGATGGACCGAGTATTTTTGACTTCTAATAACCTCAAATATGGCGAACCCATTTGATGATATCAAATCGTGGAAAATAGTCTTTCCTATCGTCATAGGTTTGGGCGTGACGGTTTGGCTCTTCATGCGAGAGTATCAGCCTGGAATGTTCAGTGTATTTACCTTTGGCGCAATGTCGATATTGTGGTTTGTCATGTCATTTGTCATGATGGCGATGCGCGATGTAGGTTATATGTTGCGGATACGCCTACTTAGTGAAGGCGACCTCTCATGGCGTCAGGCTTTTAGAGTCATCATGTTATGGGAATTTACATCAGCCGTCACACCTTCAGCGGTGGGAGGAACGAGTGTCGCTGTTCTGTTTGTCAACAAAGAGGGCATAGCTGTTGGACGCAGTACGGGCATCGTCATGGTGACATCTTTCCTCGACGAATTGTTCTTTGCCCTTGTGTTTCCGGTAGTGGTATTGTCTATCGGCTATCTTGACATTTTCGGTTCGGAAAGTATCGTAGCCGAGAGTTTTGCATATTTTGCATGGATAGGATACAGCCTTAAGGTAGCATTTATCATAGTTCTCAGCTACGGACTTTTCGTTAATCCGCAGGGCTTAAAACGTTTGCTTATCAACATCTTCAAGTTGCCATTCTTACGACGTTGGAGCGACAAGATAGAGGGCGTAGGCGATGACCTCATAGCTACCTCCGAGCACTTCAAAGGGTGGGCGTTTGCAAAATGGCTCAAGGCTTTCGGTGCTACGTGTATAAGTTGGATAGCGCGTTATTGGGTTGTCAATACGTTGATGGTCGCTTTCATGGGAATACACTACTTGGGAATGGAAGAACATTTAGTACTCTTTGGCAAGCAATTGGCAATGTGGATAATGATGTTGATAAGTCCAACACCGGGTGGTTCGGGTTTTGCAGAATGGGTATTCTCCGAATTCTTAGGAGGCCTCACTCCGGCGGGAACAGCTATAGCATTGGCTTTATGCTGGCGTTTGGTGAGTTATTATCCCTACCTCATAATGGGAGCCATCATTGTCCCACGCTGGATAAAGAAGATAGTAGGCAAATAAAGCTTACGTAAGCACAATCACGCAATAGTGATATTATTTCAAGAGCAAGCCATGACAATGTCATCACTTTTCAGCAGTGTCGCTATTGTACACCATACCGAATATAGGAAGTTTTGTCGCCAATAGGTGCGATGTCTCTTTGAGTTTAAAGCCGAAATGCTCATACAAAGCAACATTGCCGGCTTTAAGAGTTTCGAGATAGCAATCTTGATCCGACGAATGGAGATATGATATCAGAGAATTCAACAGTTTCTTGCCATGACCTGACTTTTGCTTGTCGGGCAGAGTGGCAATAGCCATCAGATATCCGCATTTATCTGATATGTAGTTATCAGATATTCTATGTGCAATGTTATTGAAATGAACCAACCTATAGACCGGGAAAAAACCAACAGAGAAAATCTCTTTTAGACAATTGTTGCGAATGTATTCTATAAATCCGGGTTCTTTACATTTAGGTGGGAAGTATATCAAGACGCTTTTTACGTCAGCGTCATTAGCGTAGCAGAGAGCTTGTTTCTGTGCTGTTTTCAATGTGGCTATCCAGAAGTTCTTCATCTTCTTTTCGTTGTACTTATTGCCCGATACATAGTCAAAAAGAGGATAACCACTAAATCCTTTCGCCAAGCAATTTGCAAAAGCTTCAATGTCATTCGCTGTCATCTTATAGCAGTCTGCAAATGCTATCTTTTCCATATTATTTGTCTCGTTAGTCATGATGTCCGATTTCTATGTGTTAGTAATAGGAAATCTGCATGCTATCTGTAATTTGTTTTGATATTGTTTGAGTGGTGGGTGGTATTATATATAAGCCTACCTCAAGCAAACCATGACATTAACTATTATGCTTGTAATAGATATTTCAAACAGTTTCTTAGTTCCTTATACTTGCAATGTCAGACTATTGTTCTGCTTTGCGTTCTCTTTTTCTATCCGTTTCGTTGAGGAGAATCTTTCTAAGGCGCATAGCGTTGGGAGTCACCTCAACATATTCGTCACCTTGTATGTATTCGAGAGCTTCTTCGAGAGAGAATGTCACAGGAGGAGCCAAATGTACGGCATCATCAGAGCCCGATGCACGCATGTTGGTAAGTTTCTTGCTCTTTGTCACATTGAGAACTATATCCCCTTCGCGTGTGTTCTCTCCTACTACTTGTCCCATATAAACTTCTTCTTGTGGGTTGATGAAGAACTTGCCTCTGTCTTGGAGTTTACCCAGAGCATAAGCGAAGGTAGTACCTCCTTCCATGGCGATGAGCGAACCATTAGTTCGTTTCTCTATGACGCCCTTCCACGGTTCGAAGCCTAAGAGACGATGTGCCATGATAGCCTCGCCAGCAGTGGCAGTGAGGAGATTTGAACGCAGACCTATTATGCCTCGTGATGGAATCTTGAATTCTTGATGTATGCGGTCTCCTTTACGTTCCATATTGACGAGCTCGCCTTTTCGTTGAGTCACCATTTCGATCGCTTTACCTGAAAAATCCTCCGGCAAGTCGATAGTAAGTTCTTCGACAGGTTCGCATTTCTGTCCGTCAATCTCTTTGATGATGACTTGAGGTTGTCCGACTTGAAGTTCGTAACCTTCACGACGCATTGTCTCGATGAGTACCGACAAGTGCAACACGCCACGACCGAAGACATTCCATGCGTCGGCACTGTCTGTGACTTCTACTCGCAATGCAAGGTTCTTTTCCAGTTCCTTGTCCAAGCGGTCTTTTATATGTCGAGAGGTGACATATTTGCCATCTTTGCCGAAGAATGGCGAGTTGTTGATGGTGAAGAGCATTGACATGGTAGGTTCGTCAATGGCTATGGCAGGCAGAGGTTCCGGATTGAGAATGTCTGCAATGGTATCACCAATTTCAAAGCCTTCCAAACCTATAACGGCTACTATATTGCCACATGTTGCTTCTTCTGTTTTTACTTTACCCATACCGTCGTACAAGAACAGTTCCTTGATGCGACACTTTACTATTCGTCCATCGCGTTTGCATAGGCTGACGTCCTGTCCTACTTTAAGACTACCACGATGTACGCGTCCTATAGCGATACGACCTGTGTAGTTGGAATATTCGAGAGATGTGATGAGCATCTGTGTCGTTCCTTCGTTGACAGGAGGTCCGGGTATATATTTAATGATGTGTTCAAATACAGCGTTGATGTTATCTGTTGGAGTGTTCCAGTCGTCCGACATCCAGTTATTTTTGGCAGAGCCGTAGAGTGTGGGGAAGTCGAGCTGTTCCTCTGTTGCTTCGAGGTTAAACATGAGGTCAAAGACAGCTTCGTGTACCTCTTCCGGACGGCAGTTGGGTTTGTCTACTTTGTTGATAACGACAATTACTTTGTGCCCCATTTCGATGGCCTTTTGCAAGACGAAACGTGTTTGGGGCATAGGGCCTTCAAAGGCGTCGACCAAAAGAAGAACTCCGTCGGCCATGTTGAGTACTCGTTCTACCTCACCGCCGAAGTCAGAGTGACCCGGTGTGTCGATGATATTTATCTTGTAGTCGCCCCATGTAACAGCGGCATTTTTCGCTAAGATGGTGATGCCTCGTTCTCGTTCGAGTTCGTTGTTGTCCATTAATAGGTCATCAACTTTCTGGTTGTCACGGAAGAGTTTTCCTGCTACAAGCATCTTGTCGACAAGGGTTGTTTTACCATGGTCAACGTGCGCTATGATGGCTACGTTTCTTATCTTTTGCATCTTATTCCTTTATCAGATTCTTAATTAAGTTGCAAAAATAGATAATAGAGCCCGATTGGGTGGGAGATTGAAAGTTAAAGATATATAAATGTCGTGTTTAAAGGATATTTTTATATCTCTAACACAATGGTGTTGAGGTTTCTTAATGGTTTCTTTGGCTATATGTCTTTTGTCTCTGACTCATCTTCTTTTGCCTTGTTGTTTTCGTTTCTTTTTGCGGCAAGCATGTAGTCTTTCGGGCTCATTCCGAAGAAGTCTCTAAATGAGGCGGAAAAATGAGAAAGGTTATTGTATCCCAGAGCGTAAGCTACGTCGGAGATATTTAGTTTCTTTTCTTTAAGCAGTATTCCGGCTTGTTGCAGGCGCATGCTTTTTATGTAGTCGCGTGCGCTTTGTCCGGTGAGTTCTTTGAGTTTGCGATGCATGTGAACACGGCTCATGCCTACGTAGGCGGCAAGTGATGCTACGTTAAGTTCCGGCTCAGAAATATGTTGTTCGATATATTGAGTCACTTTTTGCATGAGTATTTCATTTTGTGATTTCAGCATGACGACTTTTCTTTGTGGTGCTCCCTCTTTAGGGTTGTTGGGGTCTGCCGACATCTGGGTGTGTATTTTGTTCATTATTCTATCGCGGTTTGACAATAGGCTATGTATAGTGCCACGAAGGTGTGTCATGTCGAAAGGTTTGGCGATATAAGCATCTGCACCTGTGAGAAGTCCTTTGTTGCGGTCTTCGTCGGAGTGTTTTGCGGTGAGCAGTATCACTGGTATGTGGGTGAGGTTGATATTGCTTTTAATCTTTTTACAGAGTGTTATGCCGTCCATTTCGGGCATCATGATGTCTGAAATGACCATACTTATATCGTTTTTATTTGCATAGTCGTACGCATCTTTGCCATTCGAACGGCATACGACTTTGTATGTTCTCGACAGTTCGTTTTGTAGGAACATAGATATTTCGGGTTCGTCATCGACAATCAGCACTACTTTGTTTGTCGATGGGCGGTGACGTTCTTTTTCGAGTACGTTTGTTGCCAGGTATGTCTCTTCTGTTTGAGGTACTATTTCTTCGGAGTTATCTTGTTGTTTTGCGTTTTTTTGTCGTTGAGGTATTGTCACTGTGAATATTGCTCCTGTGCCGGTGCTTTGGTTGGTGGCTGTTATGGTGCCATTGTGAAGGGTTACTATGTTGCGAGCGTAGTTAAGACCTATGCCTGTGCCGGCATATTGTGCGCTGTGTTCGTTGGTGTCTTGGTAGAATCTGTCGAATATCTTGTGTATTATTGCCGGGTCTATGCCACAGCCATTGTCTTCTATGGTTATTACGATGTTGTTGCCGTCTTTGCCGACAGTTGTTTTTATCTCTCCTTTGTTCGGGGTGAATTTATATGCGTTGGAGTATATATTGTAGAGAATCTTGTCAAATTGGTTGGGGTCGATGTCGGCTGTAATATCGTCCGGCATTTGACATACGAATGTTGTTTTTATGTTGCGTTTTTCTGATATGTAGTCAAAGCTGTTAGACACTTCTTTCACGAAGTCTGCTATTTTAACGGTCGTAAACTGCATTACCATCTGCCCTTTTTCTATCTTTCTGATGTCGAGTAGTTGGTTGATGAGTCGCAGTATTCGTAGCGAGTTACGATATATCAGGGCATACTTCTTTGTATTTTCGTTTTCCTCTTGATTCAATAGCTCTTTTATTGGGTTTATGATGAGCGTGAGAGGAGTTCTGATTTCGTGCGATAGGTTAAAGAAGAATTGGAATTTGGCTTCGTCGATGCTATGAGCCTTTTCCTGTTCTAAGAGTTCTTTCTTGACCTTTATGCGTTCTCTTGCCGATAGTGTGAATAGTGTTATTAGGAGTAATGCTACTACTATGAATATTGTTTTTGCCCACCATGTTTGCCACCACATCGGACGTACTATGACGGTGATTGTTTTTACATTTGAGACGAGGTTGTCCAGTGCCGCACGCATCTCTATGGTATATGTTCCGTGGCTTAATGTTTTGAGGTTTATAATGTTGTCGCCTTGTTTGTTGGTGCTCCATTCGTCCGACTCTTCCGGCACTCGGTATTCGTAGCGCATTCTCTCGATGCCTATAAAATTGAATGTCGACAATTCGAGTACGAAGGCTCTGTCTGTGTATGATATGTTGAATGTGTCGGTTTCGATTATCGACTTTGTTGTGATGGGTTTGTTGTCAGATGTATTTGTGCTGTTTATCTCTTGTCCGTTGATAAGGAATCCCGTTACGTTCAGATCCAGGTTGCTTGTTTCCGGAGTTATGGTATATGGGTCAAAACCTGTTACTCCTGATATGCCTCCAAAGTATATGTCTCCGTTGGTGCAGGTTGTAATGGCGGCTCTTGAGAACTGGTTTCCTTGTAGTCCGTGATGTGAATAGTAGTTGTCTATTATTCTGTTTTTGCTGTCGTAGCAGCTTATGCCATTGTATGTGCCGACCCACGTACGACCGAGATTGTCGCACGTTACGGCGACAGCTACTTCCGATGCAAGGCCTGCTTTGTTGTCTATTATTTCCAGTTCTTTTTCCATTGGGTTATAGCGTACCAAGCCTAAATCTGTTGCAAACCATATTGTGCCATTTCCGTCATCGCAGATGTCGTATATCACGTGAGAGCCTATGTTGTCGTGTAAGAGTTTGTCTACTACGACGAATGCTCCTATTTTGGTGTTATAACATGAGACTCCTTTATAGGTACCCATCCAGACGTTGTCGCCTATGGCATGTATGGAGTTGATGTAGTTGTTTGCCGGTTCGTTGCGGTTGTAGTTGTAATCTTCTGATGTTGAAATGTGGCTCTCTATTCTGCCACCTATACGGAAAACGCCACTGCCGTATGTACCTACCCAAAGGTTGCCGTTGTTGTCATATTCAAGACATGTGGTGCGTTTGTTGTAGGTTTTCAACACGTCGCTCATTTTCTCATTGTAGCTGGTTACTTTGCCTGTGTTTTTGTCGAGGAGAAGCAGGCCGTCGCTGTATGCGCATAGCCATAGTTTGTCGGAGTTGGCATGTTCTATGGCCATTATTGTCGGAGGTATGTCTCCTTCGAATTGTTCGGCGACGCCTCTTTTGTTGACGTAGTACAGACCGTTGCCGTCGGTGCCTATCCATAGGTCGTTGTCGTCGCCTGCTAATATGGCTGTTATGGCGGCAGAACTGATGTCGCTTGTAGAGTTAGGTCGATAGCCGTAGCTTTTTATCATGCTCAACGAGCGGGGAATGTACATCACTCCTTTTTGGAAAAGTCCGAGCCATAGGCCTTTGTTGCGGTCTATGAATATAGAATGTATCTTTGCCTTAGAGAAGTTGAGTTGTGAAGAGTACAAATCTATTCTGTGTTGCTCTTGTTTCTTGCTGTCGTATGAGAACAGACCATTGCCGTCTGTTCCTATCAATATCTCTTCGTCTCTTGCCGAGAGGGCGGAGCAGAAGAAGCCTCCGGAGTTGATGTTTGTAGGTTCGAACAGATGTTTTTCTCTATTGTATATCATTGTGTTTGAACCATCGGCGCTGAGATATATTTCACCGTTTATACTTTGAACGAAAGCGTTTTCTGCCAGTGGTTTGTCGTTGGAGATAGGCACGAGAGATACCTCTTTTGTCTTTAGGTTTATGCAGTAGACACCGTTTTTGTGGGCTACTATCCATAGGTTGTCGTATGATGTTCCACTTTTGTCTATGGCGTTTTCTATTATTACCGAACTTGTAAATTCGATATCTCTTATTCCTACGTACTCTTGGCAGTTGTGGACGATGTTGTCTTGGCATATCAGCAGACCTCTGCCTGTTGAAGCTACCCAGATATTTCCTTTTGAATCTTCAACTATATCTGATATGTGTGCTTCTATGGTGTCGCCATTATAGATTATAGGTATTTGATTAAATGTGTCGTTTTCTCTGTTGTATGTCAGCAGTCCTGTCAGTGTTCCTATCCACAAGGTGCCGTCTTTGTCTTCGTATATGCTATGGACATAGCTATGTGAAAGGTCTTCTGTTCCGTAGCGTTTGAATTTTATGCCATCGAAACGGTTCAATCCGTCTTCTGTTGCTATCCATATATAGCCGTATTTGTCTTGTATTATCTCATTGATAAGGCTGTTACTCAATCCATTGTCGGTAGTAAAA
Source organism: uncultured Bacteroidales bacterium (assembly GCA_937892255.1). Classification (GTDB taxonomy): domain Bacteria; phylum Bacteroidota; class Bacteroidia; order Bacteroidales; family Marinilabiliaceae; genus W3P20-009. Next base: position 13,790 of record CALAUL010000053.1, read on the forward strand.
AGGTGAGTGTTTTGTGCCGTTAGACATATTGTGTTGGCTAATATTGCGATGGTAAATATTTTTCTCAGTAACCTATTCATTGTATTTCCATTGTTCATTTTACAAATATACGAAATGTATTTCAGCATATCAAAAGTACATTATGCAAGCACTTTTCTTTTTTATTGATTGTCCGTGGTGTGGAGATGCGAAGTCGTAGATAAAGACTATGTTTTTATATTACAAGTATTTCTCTATCATTGGCATTATGTCTCTTATCTCGTAATCGTACAATTCTCTTAAATCTTTGCCGAGGGTGTTGAAGAAACTTATGCGGTCTGTTGTCGAAAGCGTGCGTATGTATTTGCATGCTTCTTTTATTTCTCCTTGCATTATAAGTATGATTATCTTTTCATACTTCAGTTCTTCGGGCGTATAGAGTTGCTTGTGTTTCTCCATGTATGATAGAGCGTCATCAAACCTTCTCGACATTTCTAGACATGATATAAGTTCCAATATGCATATTCCATCTTCCGGATAATGGTAGTACACTTCAAATATCACTTTTGTTGCATCTTCGTATCTTTTTAACTTTTTAAGACATGATGCGTAGTTGAGTTTGTAGTCGTAGTTTTGAGGTTCAAGCTCTATGAGTGTTTCGTAATAGTGTCGGGCTGTTTCGTGTTGTGAGAGGGCTTCTAAGGCATTTATTATTATGAGTTTTGTCTCTATGTTTTCGTCTATCAGGTCCAACATTCTGCCATAGTGTAGTGTGGCGAAGTAGTCGGATTCTACGCTATAAGCTTTGCATAGGTTGAAAAGGTTCTCTGTGTTGTTTGGCGCAAGTGTTGACTGTATATGTGTCATTATTTTTATGGCGTCGTTTGAAAGGTTCAGTTCCGCCATTTTTTTCGAGAGTCTGATGAGTTGTTCGGGGTTGTCAAATATTTTCAACATTTGTTTTTGTGACAGAAAGTCCGACGCGTTTTTCAGTTCGCTGTCAAACGAAGTGTCTTGACATTTGTAGTTGACCATCATGCGATATATGTCTCGCGAATATAGGTTTACGTATGTCGTCTCGTCGAATGTTGGTTCGCTTTCCAAGATGTTGTGGTTGTGTTTGCTAATAAATTCTTTGAAATAGTTTTCGGATTCTTTTTCGGTCATTGTCAGGAGAAATTCCGATATCATTCGTTTGTCGATGTCCGAAGAGTTGGAGTCTCCTGCGATTGTCAGTATTATTTTTTTTCTTGTTTCTGAAAGTCCTTTTTTGCAAAGTTCGTCAAAGTCGAAGGGTTTAAACCAGTTGCAGAGTTCTTTATATTCGGTTTTGAATGGCTGTTTTTTCAATAGTTGGAAGAACGACTCATATCGGTAGTCGATAAAGTTGTTTTGCAACATCATAAAGAAGTCTTGATTCCTCTTATTTTCGATGTGCTCGTCATTCTCTTTTTGGGTCGCAAGTTTCAAGGCTTTCATTTTTGCCAAGTCGTAGAGGTCATAGCTTTTCTCTTCTGATATTTGCGACCTATGATATGCCAATATGGCTTCGTAGAAGAGATATTCTTTTGGACTTTCTGACAGTGTTGTTTTCAGCAGGTTGTAGATATATTTGTCGCTTAAGACGTATCTGTGATTGGATATTATGGACGTCACGATGCCTACAATGGCTCTTGCTGAGATGTGAGGGTTGCTGTTGTTTATATGTTTTATCAGCAGGGTGAAGTATTCCGGAGTGAATCGATACCATAGATTTATTGTCACGGCTGTCAATACTAAGGCTTTGCCGGTCCATGGTTCGTCGTCGTTGTCAAGTACGAACTCTATTTCTGCAAGGGTGGAGTTGCTGGGATACTGCAACATGAATCTGTAGAATCGTCGTTGTTCTTCACTGAGTTTGTCGTTGGGTGTTCTCCGGGTGTAATATTGGTAGACGTTGTTCGTTTCTATTATCTTTTCGGAGCACATCTTGTGCAATTCTTTCTTTATCAGTTGCAGTGCGCTATGAAAGTCAGTATCAAGGTTGTCTCCTTGATACTGACTTATTAGTTTGTTGTATTCTTCTTGTATTGTTGATAGCAGAGCCTTGTCTGTTGAAGCGTCGATTTTGTGTTGCATGCAATCTATGGCAAGTTTTATATTGCCAAGATTTATCATTTCGTGTATGTCTTCAACTTTTGTATAGTCCATGGTGGCTCTTAATTTGCTTATGGTGTTATTTACACCATGTTCTCAACATTGACTCGTCGGGACATTCGTAGTTGGTGATATTGAGTTTGAAGTTCATCATATCATCAAGTTCATGAGTTGTTCCTTGAGGGATACCTTTTTTGCTATACTGTTGGAAGTATAGTAAGCAGGCATCGTGCCACCATACGGCATCTTCGTATTGAATATTCAACTTATGGGCTATCTCGTTGTAAAGTTCGTCGTTGATACAATCCTTTACGCTTTCCCATTGTTTGCGGAATTGAAATACCGACTCACAGCCTCTGTTATAGCGGAAGCAAAGTTCTTCCCACAATCTGCGTCCGCTCTGCATCCAGTGGTTCCATGACGCATGATGAAACCATAGAAGATATTCATCAGGACAGGTGTCGATGTCGCCATAGAACGATGCGAGAGGCTCCTTATACTGTAGGTGTCCGTTGCTGCCTGTTGCCGAACGGTCAAAGCCCAACCCTATGCTATCTGCTCTATGATAATACGAAGGCATCCAGTCCGGACGTGCTCCCTCTATGGCACACCACGGTTCTGGTCCGTAGTGGTGTCCCCATGCAAAGAGGTGATGCAGACCTAATGGCATCATGTAGTCTACCACTGCTTCGTGTGTCTTGTCGAGAAGGTCGGCTATGCTGTCTGTTGCCGTGTGACAGATGTCAACGAATGTCTGTTTTATCCATTCGCGTGCTATCTCATCGCTGCTCATTGTCATATCCCACGACAGACGGCCGAAAGCGTACCAGTTGGCTTGAGCCATGGTATTGCCACACCAGTTGTCCATGTCGCCGATGTTTGTCACGCCGGCAATGGCCGAAGGTGCTCCTTTGATGTGTTGCATTGTGATATCTGCCACGGTGCTATTCTCATCTACACTTGTCTTTTGCCACATGGGTTCAAGCCACATGTTTGGAAGGAAACATATATGGTTGCTATGACCTGTGTACTCTTGTGTTATCTGTAGTTCTGCCATTACTTGAGTATTGGGCATAGCTGCAAAGAGGGGAGATATAGGTTCGCGAGGTTGGAAGTCAATAGGACCGTTTTTAATCTGTATTATCACATTGTCGGCGAATTCGCCATCGTGTGGTTCGAATTCCAGATATGCCTGTTTTGCTCTGTCGGCGTCTGATGGTGAGTAGACGAATGCTCTCCACATCACTATGCCGTTGTAAGGTTTCAATGCTTCGGCCAACATGTTTGCTCCCTCGGCATGTGAACGTCCGTAGTCGAGTGGTCCCGGAAGACCTTCGCTGTTGGCTTTTACAAGGAATCCGCCAAAGTCCGGTATGAGCTTGTATATTTCCGATACTTTTTCTTTCCACCATGTGCGTACTTCCGGACGCAGAGGGTCGGCATCAGCGGTCTTGCCAAGTTCCATAGGCGAAGAGAAGTTTACGGCCAGATATACTTTTATGCCATACGGACGGAAGATGTCGGCAAGTTTTGCCACTTTGACGAGGTAGTCGGCAGATAATATCTTTGGCGATGCATTGACGTTGTCAAGTACCGTTGCGTTGATGCCTATCGATGCATTGGCACGTGCATACTCCTCGTATCGTGGTGATATTGTGCCGGGCAGTTCTTCCCATTTCCACAACGACTTGCCGGCATAACCTCTTTCAACAGTGCCATCGAGGTTGTCCCAATGGTTGAGAATTCTGATGTCGTAGCTTGGTGCAGACTCGGCTTTGAGGGTTTTGCCATCGGCGAAAGATGTTCCCTCTATGGCCTGCTGGCGCAATACATTGTATGCGGCATAGAGCAATCCTACCGGCTCAGAGGCGTGCAGAGTCAGGGTGTTGTTGCTTAGTTCGTAAGCGTAGCCTTCTTTGCCGTATGTGTCTTTCTCTATCTCGCATTTTATGACATCGACATTCAATGCCGCAAGTTCTCTTTTGACTATCTGCAGTGTAGGTGTGGTGTCGGCCAACTCTATCTTGTTGCAAGAGTTTTTTGTGGCATGCTGAAACCACAGATTGTGGCTGTTGTGGCTCGGCGTTGTTACATTGCCGTATGAGACAACCGTCGCAACTATACCTATAGTAGATATAAAGTGAATAAGTTTCATAGGGTAATTTATTTGATGTTCTGTTCGTTATTTCTGTTACTTGAGCATCTGTGTTGTCTTGTCAAATCCGAGCTTGTTGATTTTCTTTTGATAGACATTGATGAACAACTTGTTTATAAGCACACTCTCGAGTGCGTTTATCGGAATGACAAACATCATCTGCGGACTTGTGCCATTAGAGCCTACTCCCACAATGATAAATGTCGGTGTCTTGTGCTCTTCTTGATAGGCTTTGAGTTTTTCCAATGTCTCATCGTCGGTAATCTTCATAAAGCCGTTGTAGAAGTCCGGACGCCAGATTGAGTTGTACGCAAAGCGATGGAAGTCTGTAGGCTTCTGGGCTTTGCCTTGTTTGAAGACTCCGACATTCTCAGGTCGGAATGTCTCGTCTGCTTCGTCAAATCTGACAAATCTGTTCTGACGTACGTTAAACAGTCTCTTGATACAACGTTTGAAGTCTTGATTATTTTTCTCTACCCATTTTATCAAATCTGCATCGGCATTTAGCTTGTCCAACTGTGCATTGAGTGCTGCAGTGAGTTTGTCGCCATCTTTCTCTGATAGCGACAAGAATGACTCTAACACTCTTTTGTCGTTGTCTGTAAGCTTGCCTTTGGCCAATGCCGTTAATTTCAATGCAACATTATCCATGCCTTCGTATCTTTAGTTGTTTATTTTACTATGAGGATATAGAAGTTCTTCTTTCCTTTCTGTACAAGTATGTACTTGCCATTGAGGAGAGCTTCGCTTGTTACTATCTGCTCCGGCGTCTCTGTCTTCTGCTTGTTGATTTGCAAGCCTGCTACGTTGCGTCGCAATTCGCTCTTCGATGGGAATACCGCAGCATGTGTAGTAAGGAGGTCGGCCACTTGAACGCCCTCGTCCAAAAGGCTCTTCGATACTTCAAACTGCTCCACTCCTTCAAATACCGAAAGGAATGTCGCTTCGTCCATCTTCTTGAGTGTCTCCGTCGAACCCTTGCCAAAGAGGATTTGCGATGCCTCTATTGATGCCTTGAGTGCCTCTTCGCTATGCACCATTATTGTCATCTCTTCAGCCAATCGTTTTTGCAATGGTCGCATTCCCGGGTCTTCTGCTTGTTGGCGAACGAGCGACTCTATCTCTTCGATGCTCAACATGGTGAATATCTTTATGTAGCGTTCTGCATCGGCATCTGATGTGTTGAGCCAGAACTGGTAGAACTTATACGGGCTTGTCTTCTCAGGGTCGAGCCAGATGTTGCCACTCTCAGTCTTGCCGAACTTTCCGCCGTCGGCTTTCGTGATAAGCGGACATACAAGGGCAAAAGCCTCTCCTCCTGCTGTTCTACGGATAAGCTCCGTTCCGGTTGTGATATTTCCCCATTGGTCAGATCCACCCAATTGCAGTTTGCAGTTGTAGTTCTGGTAGAGGTATAGAAAGTCGTATCCTTGCATGAGCTGATATGAGAACTCTGTGAATGACATGCCTTCGCGGCTCTCTTGACTCAAACGTTTTTTTACAGAGTCTTTGGCCATCATGTAGTTTACAGTGATATGCTTGCCTATGTCGCGGATAAAGTTGATGAACGAATAGTTCTTCATCCAGTCGTAGTTGTTTACCAATATTGCGGCATTTGGCTCTTTGGAGTCGAAGTCAAGGAATTTCTCCAACTGCTTCTTGATACATGCTACGTTGTGGTTGAGGGTTGCCTCATCGAGCAAGTTGCGTTCTGCTGACTTCATTGATGGGTCGCCAATCATGCCTGTCGCACCGCCTACAAGGGCAATAGGTTTATGTCCTGCTGCTTGAAGGTGCTTTAGTAGCATTATGCTGACCAAATGTCCGATATGTAAAGAGTCGGCTGTAGGGTCTATGCCTACGTAAGCTGTCGTTAGCTCTTTCTTTAGTTGCTCTTCAGTGCCCGGCATTACGGTATGCAACATGCCACGCCACTGCAATTCTTCTACGAAGTTCATCTATTTTATTGTTTTATTTGTGTTCATAAATGTGCGACGTTTCGCAAATAGTAATGCACCTATGTTGCGTGCGTTACTTCTTCGGTGGCAAATATAATACTATTTCACCGAATAACGAAATGTCATGTGATATATTGGTGTTTATATCCTTGTGGTCGGTTCTTGTTTTTGTTTCTCCATCGGACGGAGGGCGTTTTATGTTTGTTCACGAAAACAGCAGTCTGAAGGCTTCGTCCAAGCGTGATACTTGACGTGTCTCGATGTCGTATTTCGAGAAGTCTATGCCTTTGTTGTACGTGGGTATTATAATCTGTTTGAATCCCAATTTGGCTGCTTCGCTTATGCGTTGTTCTATGCGTGTCACGGGGCGTATTTCGCCCGAGAGTCCTATTTCGCCCGCAAGACAGATGCCCGGATTGATGGGCATATCGGTATTCGACGATAGTATAGAGGCTGCCACAGATAGGTCTATGGCGGTGTCGTTGACGCGTATTCCGCCAGCGATGTTGAGGAAGACGTCTTTCGTGGCAAGTTTAAATCCGGCTCGTTTTTCCAGCACGGCAAGCAGCATGTTCAGACGTCGCAGGTCGAAGCCTGTAGCGGAGCGTTGTGGTGTGCCGTATGCCGCTGTAGAGGTGAGGGCTTGTATCTCTATCAAGAATGGTCTCAGTCCTTCCATGGCTGCTGCAATGCTTATGCCGCTGAGGTGTTGCGAATACTGATTGAGGAGCATCTCCGAGGGGTTTATGACTTCTCGGAGTCCGTTGCCGAGCATCTCAAATATTCCTATCTCGTTGGTAGAGCCAAAACGATTCTTTATGCTTCGCAGTATGCGGTACATGTGGTTGCGGTCGCCTTCAAACTGAAGTACTACATCTACCATGTGTTCGAGGATCTTAGGTCCTGCCAACTGTCCGTCTTTGTTGATGTGTCCGATGAGGATTATCGGCAGTGCATTCTCTTTCGCCATGCGCATGAGGATAGCGGTGCATTCGCGTATCTGCGATATTGAGCCCGGGAGGGAGTCTATGCGTTCGGTCTCCATGGTCTGTATGGAGTCGATGACTACGATGTCGGGTTTGCAACTGTCGATGTGGGTTTTAAGCCTGTCTATAGATGTGTCGCTGACAACGAGGCAGTTGTCAGCGTTGGTTGTTTTTATTCTCTCGGCTCGCAGTTTTATCTGCTGTGAGCTCTCTTCGCCCGATACATAGAGCACTTTCCTATATGGGAGCGAGAGTGCTGTTTGCAATACGAGTGTCGACTTGCCTATGCCCGGCTCTCCTCCTATGAGTATGAGTGCTCCGGGGACAATGCCTCCGCCTAATACTCGGTCAAGTTCACCATTGGTCGTAGGTGTGCGGCTGACGTCTGTTATCTCTATCTCCGAGAGTGGCATAGGACGTACTGTCGATGTGCTTGTCGTTGCTCCGGAAGGGGCTTTCTTTGTTACTACTGTCTCTTCGACGTAGGTGTTCCATTCGCCACATTGGTTGCATCGTCCCATCCATTTTGGCGATTCGGCGCCACACTCGCGACATACGTATATTGTTTTGGTCTTTGCCATAGGCGTTGTGTTTAGTGTTATAGTTTTTTCCCAAAGGCAAGGTCGCCTGCGTCGCCAAGTCCGGGGACGATGTATTTGTGTTCGTTGAGGTGCTCGTCGATGGCAACTATCCACACTGTGATGTCCGTCCCTGAGAGTTCTTTCCTTAGATGCTCCACTCCCTCGGGGCTTCCGATGATGTTGAGCACGTGTATATGTCGGGGCTTGCCGTAACGTTGAAGCGCAACTATCGTCTTGGTCAAGCTCTTTCCTGTGGCGAGCATGGGATCTACCAAGAGCAGTACTTTGCCCTCGAGCGATGGTGTCGCCACATATTCGAGTTTTATGTCAAAATCGGTGTCAGAACTATACTTGCGATATGCCGATATGAAACAGTTCTCTGCGCGGTCGAAGATGTCGAGCACTCCGTTGTGCATAGGCAGTCCGGCACGTAGTATGGAGCCTACTACGATATTATCTTTTGGCAGATGTACTTGTGCAATGCCAAGAGGTGTGGTGATGTTGCAAGGGGTATAGTCAAGGTGTTTGCTCACTTCGTATGCCATCAACGAGCCTATGCGCTCTATGTTGCATCGAAAGCGCAGAGGGTCTTTCTGAATGTCGACATTGCGTATCTCGGCAAGGTATTTGTTCAAGACGGAGTTGGTGTGTCGCAGTTCTATGATATTCATGCTTCCAATTATATTTTATTGTTGTCGCGATAGCTGTAAAAGACTGATTGTGATACGATGATATGGTCAATAAGTTTGATGTTCATCATATCGCCGGCTCGTGCTATTTGTGTTGTTATCTCGTCATCGTGGCGAGAGGGCAGAGTATTGCCCGAAGGGTGGTTGTGTGTGATGATGAACGATGTGGCGTTAAGCTCGAGAGCACGTTTCATCAGCACTCTCACGTCTACCACAGTGGCTGTCATGCCTCCTACCGACAGACCCTCAGTGCCTAATATCATGTTGCTGTTGTTGAGGTATATAGCCCAAAACTCTTCATGGTTGAGGTCGCCTATCTTATGACGCATGTAGTTGAAGACATCTTTGCTGTCGGTTATCTTGTCTCGGTCAAGGGCTTCCGAAGAGGCTCTTCTTTTCCCAAGTTCCAATGCTGCCATGATATTTATCGCACGAGCGTCACCGATACCCTTGAAACGCAGTAGTTCCTTAAAGGTAGCTTTGCTCAGTTCAAGGAGGTTGTTGTTATAGGCATTTAGAATGTTCCGTCCCACGTCGATGGCTGTCAGTTCGCCCGAGCCGGAACCGATGAGTATGGCCAGCAGTTCGGAGTTGGAAAGCGAATCGCAACCTTTGCTTATCATCTTTTCTCGGGGACGGTCTTCCTCCGACATCTGTTTTATGGTAAATCGTGTGATGTTCGACATCGGTTTAGTCTTTTTACGTTGTTCGTTCGTTGGACAAAGATAATAAGAAGCTCTTTACAGATGTAAGAAGTCGATTATTATTTATCCCAAAATCTTTACCAAATCACTCTCCGAGACGTCTCATGACATACCCTTTCAGAACTACAACATCATTCCCCAACCATAATCCCAATACTCCCAAAATACAACAATGACTCTCTATTTGTACTTCTTAAAGTGTTCTATTTTTTCTCTTTTTACAAAACTGTTCCAAAAGTACTACCAAACTCCTACCCGAGTCCCCCCAAAGTCCTACCCGAGTCGCCAATCGTTCGAGATTTTTTCATTTTCTCGAACGATTGGCGACTCGGGTAGGACTTTGAAAGGGCTTTGAAAGGAGTTTGGTGGTACATTGAAATGAGTAAAAGTGGTATATTTTTCTATATGGAAAGAGTTTTTGAGGTAGCTGGTGAGGAGCGGAGATGTCTCGTTGCAGAAACATATTGGAAGAGCATAGATAAGAGATAT
>CALAUL010000054.1 GCA_937892255.1 uncultured Bacteroidales bacterium
CCGACTTCGCAAGGCAGAAAGCAGAACGCCTCAAGCCGAGACTTGACGCCATATCTGAATTTGTGTGGGATTATCAGGTCGTGGTCGACTCTCCGCCGAAATAGCCGGTTTGCCTTTGTGTGCTGTTTTAACATAGAACATCGCCTCCGTATATATAGTCTATGCATTTGCTGCGCACCGAAACGGATTTTTGCAACGCCATTGCAGACCCTCTGCAATCCCATTGCAATCAATATACACCCTGCACATCTTTGCTTTTTGTCGCAATCTCGTTACATTTCGTGATTAGTCCTTTAAACAGCCTCTAAGTCATTTTTAACACAAGTTTATGCAAAATTTATGCGGGGAAAAGGGTTGAAATTGAATATTAATGTATATTTTTGCATTCTCAATGAATAAAAATACAGCTCAATGGCACGTATCAAAAGTGATCGACTGATGTTTGTGAAGAATATAATTCTGAACAACAAGATATCATGTCAGGACGAATTGCAGGCATATTTGGCGAAAGAGGGATATTACGTCACACAAGCGACACTCTCGCGAGACATTAAAGAACTCAAGATAGCCAAAATAGCAGACGATGACGGTAAGTACTATTATAAGTTGCACGACAGCGAAGTAGTACAAATGAAGTCAGAGTCGGCAGGAATCATGAAGTTGTCGGTACTTTCGGGCATTGAGAGCTTGGAGTTTTCGGGGCAGATGGCAGTGATAAAGACAAACCCCGGGTATGCAAGTGTGGCAGCCGGACAGATTGACAATATTCGCACTAAGGAGATAATGGGTACAATAGCGGGAGATGACACCGTGTTGCTCATACTCAGAGAGGGAGCCGATAGAAACAATGTGGTACGTTCGTTGACAGTCATTGTTCCGGACATAAGTAGTAAGTTATTGATAAATAAAATATAGTAGAACACTTTAATAATAATTGGCGAGATGTGCGAATTTAACATCATGGTAGCCGACGAGAGTCATTTGAGCTACGTTGATGAAATACTTGAGACTATTACAAGCGCAGCCAAGGTTCGCGGCACAGGTATTGCAAAGCGAAACCCCGACTACGTAAAGCAGAAAATGCTTGAAGGAAAGGCCGTCATTGCTCTTTGTGGCAGTGAGTTTGCAGGGTTCAGTTACATTGAAACTTGGGGTGGCAAGCATTATGTCACGACGTCAGGACTTATAGTGCCTGACAAGTTCAGAGGACAAGGCCTTGCACGACGTATCAAACACGTCACATTCACCTTGGCGCGTATGCGATGGCCCAAAGCAAAAATATTCAGTTTGACAAGTGGTGCAGCGGTGATGAAACTCAATACCGACCATGGATATATACCCGTGACTTTTGCCCAACTTACCGACGATGAGTCGTTTTGGAAAGGCTGCAAGGGCTGTATAAATCATGATGTGCTTGTGAGAACCGACCGTCGTTACTGCATCTGTACAGGAATGCTCTACGACCCCGAGAGAAAAAAGAGCGTCGACACGGCAAACGAAGAACTTGCTCTCGACCCTGATGCAGCACGCATAGTAGCAGCTCGTTTCCCTAACGGTTTCCCGGCTGAAGATACCGTAGAGAACGAAAACAATTAGGAAATAAACATTCACAAAACATATATCTGCCCTTTACAGAGGAGGCGGATAAAAAACTAAGGAATTGAAATTATGGCAAAGAAAGTTGTAGTAGCATTTAGTGGTGGATTGGACACTTCATTCACCGTGATGTATTTGGCTAAAGAAAAAGGTTACGAAGTATATGCGGCATGTGCCAATACAGGTGGCTTTAGCGAAGAACAACTCAAGCAGAACGAAGAGAACGCCTATAAGCTCGGAGCTAAAGCTTATGTCACTCTCGACGTTACAAAGGAATATTATGATAAGAGTATCAGATATATGGTATATGGAAATATTCTCCGCAATGGTACATATCCTATATCGGTGTCGTCGGAGCGTATCTTCCAAGGTATGGCAATAGCTCGTTACGCAAAGGAGATAGGAGCATCGGCTATAGCTCACGGCTCGACAGGTGCGGGCAATGACCAAGTGCGTTTCGACATGACATTCCTCGTGATGGCTCCGGATATCGAAATCATCACTCTCACCCGCGATATGGCACTCTCTCGTCAGTATGAAATAGATTACCTCAATCAGAATGGTTATTTCGCTGACTTTACGAAGTTGAAGTACTCATACAACGTAGGCCTTTGGGGTACATCGATATGTGGTGGCGAGATACTCGACTCTGCGCAAGGTCTTCCGGAAAGTGCATACCTTAAGCAGGTGGAGAAAGATGGCGAAGAAGAGATACGTCTCGAATTTAAAAACGGTGAGATAGTGGCTGTCAACGGCGAGCAGTTTGACGATAAAGTAGCGGCAATACAGAAGATAGAGACTATATGTGCACCTTACGGTATAGGACGAGACATGCACGTGGGCGATACCATCATCGGTATCAAAGGGCGTGTAGGTTTTGAGGCCGCTGCACCTATGCTCATCATTGCCGCACACCGCTTCCTCGAAAAGTACACGCTCTCTAAGTGGCAACAGTATTGGAAAGACCAGGTGGCTAACTGGTACGGAATGTTCCTTCATGAGAGTCAGTACCTCGAGCCGGTAATGCGCGATATAGAGGCAATGCTCGAAGAGAGCCAACGTAATGTAAACGGAACAGTCATAATGCAGCTTCGTCCGCGAACATTCTCTACCGTAGGCGTAGAGTCAAAAGACGACCTTGTGAAGAACAAATTCGGAGAGTACGGAGAGATGCAGAAAGGTTGGACATCAGAAGACGCCAAAGGCTTCATAAAGGTTCTCTCAACGCCATTGCGTGCATATTACTCATGCCACAAAGATGAAGGAGAGAAATTGGAAAAAGAACTTTAAAAGAAAGGAGTAAAATGATTCAGGTAGGAATAATAGGCGCAGCAGGCTATACGGCTGGAGAACTAATGCGCATTTTGATAAATCACCCCTGTGCGAATATCCTCTTTGCACAGAGCACGAGTCATGCCGGAGAGCCGGTGTGGAAAGCTCATCATGACCTCATCGGCGAAACATCGCTGGTCTTCAGTGCCGACGCTCCGGTGAATGCCGTTGATGTCATCTTCCTCTGTATGGGACATGGCAAATCAAAGGCTTATGTAGAGCAATTGCCAAAAGATTTCGATGGTAAGATTATCGACCTCTCTAACGATTATCGCCTGACAAAAGACGCAGAGGACTTTGTCTATGGTCTGCCAGAAGCATTCCGCACGGAGATAAAGAAAGCCAAACATATTGCCAACCCCGGCTGTTTTGCCACATCTATACAGTTGGCGTTGCTTCCAATGGCTAAGGCCGATAAACTCGGAGAAGTACATGTGACAGGTATCACAGGTTCTACAGGAGCAGGTCAGAAGCCCTCAGAAACGACACATTTCAGCTGGCGCGACAACAATATGTCCATCTATAAGTCGTTCACACACCAGCACCTTGGAGAGATAAACGAGACACTTTCAAAACTCGCTCCCAACTATGGTGGAGAACTTAACTTTGTGCCTGTACGAGGCAATTACTCACGTGGCATCATGGCGTCGGTATATTTCGATTGCGAAATGAGTGAAGAGGAAGCCGTAGAACTTTACAAGGCATACTACAAAGACGAGCCATTCGTAAAAGTCGTGGACTTCAATCCCGACCTTAAGATGGTTGTCAATACCAACAAGTGCGTGCTCTACGTAAAGAAATACGGCAAGAAACTCCACGTGATAAGCATGATAGACAACCTTGTCAAAGGTGCGTCGGGTCAAGCTGTTGAGAACATGAACTTGATATTCGGTCTGCCGGAGAACACAGGCCTTAACCTCAAGCCAAGCGGCTTCTAAAAGAGATAAGTCATGAATCTGTTTGATGTATACTCATTATTTGATATTGTCCCGGAAAAAGGCAAAGGTTGCAGAGTATGGGACGACAAAGGACAAGAATACTTAGACCTCTACGGCGGACATGCCGTCATATCGGTGGGACACACTCACCCACGTTATGTAGAGTCTATAACCGACCAACTCGGAAAGATAGGCTTCTATTCAAATAGCGTCATCAATCCGTTGCAGTCGGTATTGGCCGACAAGTTGGGCAAAGTATCGGGATTGGAAGAGTATGCACTCTTTCTTAGCAACTCGGGGGCAGAGGCAAATGAGAACGCACTCAAATTGGCATCGTTCGCAACAGGACGCGACAAGGTCATAGCATTTAAGAAATCGTTCCACGGACGCACTTCGGGAGCTGTCGCAGTGACCGACAACCCCAAGATTGTCGCACCGTTCAACGCCTCGCATAAAGTACTCTTCGCAGAACTCAACAGTATCGAGAGCGTCAAAGAACTTCTTAAAGACAACGACGTCGCAGCTGTCATCATCGAAGGTATACAAGGTGTAGGAGGTATCAACATACCGGAGCCATCGTTCCTCGAAGAACTTGAAAAAGTCTGTCATGCTCACGGCACATTGCTTATCCTTGACGAGATACAGAGTGGATGTGGCCGTTCGGGAAAGTTCTTCGCCTTTCAGTACTCAAATGTCACACCCGACATCGTCACAATGGCAAAAGGCATAGCAAACGGCTTCCCGGTAGGAGCAACACTTATATCTCCAAAACTTGAAGCCGTTAAGGGACAACTCGGAACGACATTCGGAGGCAACTATCTCGGCATGGCTGCAGCTATCGCCGTTATGGACATCATCAAGGACGAGAAACTCGTAGAGAACGCAGCTGAAGTAGGCGCATACATCATGAAGAACCTCCCTGTTTCGGACAAGATAAAATGCGTAAAAGGACGAGGCTTGATGATTGGCATAGAGTTCAACGAGCCGATGAAGGAAATACGCTCAAAGCTCCTCTTCGAAAAGCATATCTTCACCGGTATGGCGGGAACAAACATGATACGCATCTTGCCTCCGTTGACGCTCACAAAGGCAGAGGCAGACGAATTCCTCGCAGCTTTTAAAGAGGTAGTAGGATAAAAGAAACATGCCATAGAGCAATAACAAACAAATCATTACAGAACTCAGGAGTTTGCAATCGAACTTCGGGGTTCTTTTTTGTTATTTGGCGTGAACCGACAGATATATTTGCCAAAAGAAAAGAGATAATCGCATGTTTAAAACAAACCAAACGAAAAAAATCGCGCGACAAGTATGTCGCATTATGCGTTGATTAAAAAAAAGTTATACATTTGTGACGCAGAGAATATATGGAAAAGAGACAAAAATAAGTGTTTGCCTTTGGTGGAATATACAAATAAAAACAGAAATATAATATTTATGCGAAGGTTATTAATGTTAATGTCGTTGATGATTTTGCTTGTGGGGACAATATGTGCCCAAAGCAAATCAGTATCCGGTACAGTCATCGGAGACGACGGATTACCTATTCCCGGTGCTTCTGTTGTTGTGAAGGGGACAACAAAGGGAACAGTGACTGATATGGATGGTAAATATACATTGTCAGGCCTTGAAGAAGGTCAGGTGTTGTTGTTTAAGTACATCGGACTTGTCGACAAAGAGATGACGGTCGGAGCGCAGAGCGTCATAGATGTGACTCTTGAGAGTGACACCAAGATGGTAGATGAAGTTGTCGTAACAGCTATGGGT
>CALAUL010000055.1 GCA_937892255.1 uncultured Bacteroidales bacterium
TTCAGGAGAGCAAGGGAGGAGTTTTTCCTCTCTGCTCACTGAATTTATTTCAAACATATACATCAATTGCATTTAAAAGTTGAATCTAGGTGATTATAATGTTTTTATAGATAAAGTAGTTCATTATATCAAGTATGTGTAATGTGTGTGGAATATCTTTGTCAATATCAATATGATATAATATAAAAAGACGTATTCGTATGAATACGTCTTTTTATAAATGTTCAGTATCTATTCGTTTATTTCTGTTCTTGAGCAACTGTTGCAATAGCAAGTTCCTCTAACTGTTTCGGGTCTAATGCTGATGGTGCGTCCATCATGACATCACGTCCTTGATTGTTTTTCGGGAACGCTATACAGTCGCGTATAGAGTCTAATCCGGCGAAGAGAGAGACGAATCTGTCGAGTCCGTATGCCAAACCACCATGAGGAGGTGCTCCGTATTTAAATGCGTTCATCAAGAAGCCAAATTGCTCTTCTGCCTGTTCTGGTGTGAAACCAAGTAGGTCAAACATTTTCTGTTGCAATTTGCTGTCGTGGATACGTATTGAACCACCGCCAACTTCCACGCCGTTGATGACCATATCGTATGCGGCTGCACGCACTGCTCCGGTGTCGCTGTCGAGTTTTTCGATGTCCTCGGGTAGCGGTGATGTAAATGGGTGGTGCATAGCGTAGAAACGTTGGTCTTCTTCGCTCCATTCGAAGAGTGGGAAGTCTACAATCCAAAGACATGCGAATTTATCTTTGTCTCTTAACCCGAGTTGAGAGCCCATTTCAAGGCGAAGTTCACAAAGTTGTTTGCGTGTCTTGTTTGCATTGTCGCCTGAGAGGATAAGAATGAGGTCTCCAGGTTCTGCGTTGAAGGCTGCTTTCATCTGTTGTAGAACTTCCTGAGAGTAGAATTTATCAACTGACGATTTTACATTGCCGTCTGCTTCTACTCGTGCATAAACTACGCCTTTTGCTCCAATCTGAGGTCGTTTGACGAAGTCAGTGAGTTGGTCAAGTTGTTTGCGAGTATATGTGGCAGCACCTTTTGCGCAGATGCCTCCAATGTATTCTGCCGAGTCAAAGACGCCGAAACCATGACCTTTCATGATGTCCATGAGCTCAACAAACTTCATTTCAAAGCGTAAATCAGGCTTATCCGAGCCGTAGTATTTCATTGCGTCGTGCCAAGTCATTCTCTGCCATGGTCCGTCGAATTCAATGCCTTTGAGTTGCTTGAAGAGATGTTTGCTCATGCCTTCGAAGAGGTTGATGACATCGTCTTGTTCTACAAATGACATTTCGCAGTCTATCTGTGTAAATTCCGGCTGGCGGTCTGCACGTAAATCTTCATCGCGGAAGCACTTCACTATTTGGAAGTAACGGTCAAAGCCCGATACCATGAGCAACTGTTTCAAAGTCTGTGGACTCTGTGGAAGAGCATAGAATTGTCCCGGATTCATTCGACTTGGAACAACGAAGTCACGTGCTCCTTCGGGTGTACTCTTAATCAATACCGGAGTCTCTACTTCGAGGAATCCCTCCATATCCAAATAACGACGTACTTCAAATGCCATTTTATGACGAAGTTCGAGGTTTTTTCTGACCGCATTTCTGCGAAGGTCAAGATAGCGGTATTTCATGCGTATGTCATCTCCGCCATCGGTGTTGTCTTCTATGGTGAAGGGAGGTGTGACAGCTTCGTTGAGTATGTTGAGTTGTGATACGATGATTTCGATGTCGCCTGTGGGGAGGTTCTTGTTTTTGCTCTCGCGTTCGTTGACAGTTCCGACTATCTGAACTACGTATTCGCGTCCGAGGTGATTGGCTTTTTCGCACAATTCGGCATCTATGCTGTCGTTGAATACGAGTTGTGTAATGCCGTAGCGGTCGCGTAAGTCGGCAAATGTCATTCCTCCCATTTTACGAGTGCGTTGTATCCATCCTGATAGGGTAACTTCGGTACCCACGTTGTTGAGGCGTAATTCGCCGCATGTATGACTTCTGTACATCTATGTTAATTTTGAATATTGTTTCAAGTAAAAGATTTGCAAAGATAATCAAACAAATAGCCCTCCAAAAGTAAAAAGTAGGTTTTTTGTTGATATTGTCTTTTCTGAGTCCGTCCTTATTGACATAAAAAAGCCACAAACATTTTTCTGTGTATGTTGTTCGTGGCTTGTAATGCGTTGTTCAGATGTCGTGTTAACGTGTTTCTTCTTTGTCTTTTTTTTCTCGCGGAATAGAGAATACTATACGTGCTCCGTCGGTATATTCGTTGTCGACCCATATAAGTCCATTGTAATGTTCGATGATGCTTTTGCATAGTGCCAGTCCTAAACCTGTGCCTTGGCTTCTTTCGTCGAGTTTTACAAATTGGTCGAATATGTTTTTCTGTTTTTCCAATGGAATGCCGATTCCTGTATCGGTACATGATACGGTGATATATTTATCGTTGCCCGACAGATTGAGTGTTATAGAGCCTTTTCTTGTAAATTTTGATGCGTTGTTGAGCAGGTTGATGAGTATTTGTGTCATCAGTAATTTGTCTGCTACTATCTTTAGTGTATCGTGTTTGGTTTCAAATTTGAAGTCTACTTCGGAGTGTGTGGCAGTCTTGACTGAAAGAAGAGTTTGTTTGCATATTTCTACCCAGTCGAATTCTTCGTTGTGATATTTCATTTTGCCTGATTCTATTCTTGACATGTCTAATATGCCGTTAATGAGCGTAAGTAGCAAATTTGCATTGTTCTGTATTATCTGGGATATGTATCTCTTATCTGTTGATTCAAGGACGTGAGCGTTGTCCGACGATAATACTTCTGCAAAACCACATATTGCGTTGAGCGGAGTTCGTATTTCGTGGCTCATGTTGGCGAGGAACGATGACTTCATTTTGTTGCTTTCATCGGCTTTGTCGCGAGCCAAGCGCAACTCTTTTTGGTAGCTCTCTAGTCGCAACTTGTATCTGCGTGTACGAATATAGAGTATAGATATTGTAACGGCAAAAGCAATGAACAACATTGCCACGGCAGAGAATATTAGTATTTCTGTTTTGTATTTTTGGTAGAAGGGCACCTCTTTGTTTACAAGAGTGTATTGTCCTTCAAAATTACTGAGGTCAATGTTGAATGGTTCGAGTTGTGTTTTATTGAATGTGTATCCGTTGTTGATTATTGTGAAGTATTTCAGTGAGTCGGCGTCGGAGGTTGTCAGATTGTGCAAGAACGAGTATGACATTTGAGCCAAGAGTGTTCCTTGGCTTATGTATTGGGGTATATATCCGCCTATTGCCCAGTCTTCTAAGCCCAAGCCCGTTACGGTAAATGTTGGAAAGTTTGAGTCCGAACGCAGCATAGAGAGTGACTTCTTGATGAAATAGCTGCCTGTTTTGTCTACACGCCATGTCCCCAAGAGAATGCCTGTTTGAGGTGGCAGCTTTGCGATTCTTTCGGCTCCGGAATAGACCGTCTCGCGTCGTCCGTCGATATGTATGAAGTTCAAATGCGGATATTCATTGGCGTACTCTTTTATCTTCGAGGCTAACGCAATGCCTCCGTAGCTGTTGTCGGATACGAACGCCAAGTTTTCTGTGCTGGGGTAATATCTCAACAATAATTCTATGTTGCTTTTGAAGTCGTACTCATGAAGTATGCCTCCTACAACGTTATAATCTTTTGCTATAGAGAGGACGTCAAAACATTCGGGCTCCCACGTCAGTGGATCGGGTATCGAGTCAGAGAGTTTTACGATATGTCTGTTCACCTGCGAGCCCATGACAGGAACTTTATATGGGAGAGACTCGTCGGTCAACGACAAGTAAGTAGCCCAAGCTTCTTGACCTAATAGTAATATAAGAGAAGGTCGTGTTTCGGGTGTAGAATATCGGCTAAGTATTGCTCTTAGGTTGTCCATCCACGTATGCATCTCCGAGAACGTTTTGCAGTTCAGATTCTCGATGATAGGCAGATTTGTTTCGTTCAACTCTTTGTATTCTGCAATGAAATCGTCTATTGTTTTTGACGCGGTACTTGTCTCCGGATTATAAGAACTGATGATTAATATCTTTGTTGAATCTTTTTTTGCACACAAAGCCACAGAGCCTTCCCAGGTGATAGAGAGGCTCACTAAGAATACAAGACTGAAAATCTTTCTTATGTGTCTCATATATCGGTTGTTAAAAGCAATTATTACTGCGATGTTATTTACGTAAATTGTTGTAAAAACGTTATATATCCAAATCGGAGGGCAAAGTTATTAATTTTCTTTAAAATGTAGTATTAATGTAAGAAAATTGTCTTTTCTGTTGAAATCTATTTTGTGAAGTTTGACGATAGCAGATTGGGCATTGTTTATATCATTTTGGCTGTGGTGGAATTGATGTGATAAATTTTGAATAGCTTCTTAGTAATTTTTTGAACTCTGTTTTTGTAAACGGGTAAACTTTGCATATATTTGCCATGCTATTTTAAGACAGCATAAACAAATAACTTATAGACGATATGATTTATTCACACGAAGTTGA
>CALAUL010000056.1 GCA_937892255.1 uncultured Bacteroidales bacterium
CGGGTTCCATGTCGTAGTTGAGCATTAAGTCGTAGGAGTGTTCTTCTGGGTTCATGACGGCTATAGGGAGTGTTATGCCGGCTGTGCGTAGGTCATATCCCTCGTCGGCAAATGCAACACCCAGATAGTCAACTCCTTGTGCTTGCATTAGTTTGGCTATTTCAAATGAGCCTGTGCCATACGAATAGGCTTTGACCATTGCAAGCAACTTTGTATCAGCGTGTAGATGATTACGGAAGTATCCTATGTTGTGAGCCAATGCGCCGAGGTTTATCTCCATCACGGTGCGATGTCTCTTTTGCTCAAGCATTTCTGTTATTCTCTCAAAGCAAAAGTCACGAGAGCCTTTGAGGAGTATTGCTTCGTTGTGAAAGTCTGCTGTTGACATCGAAGACAAGAAGTCTTCTGTATTAGCAAAGAATGAACGTGTGGGGGTCTTCTCAAGGTTGTCTGTTATGTTGCGTCCTATGCCTATAAGACGGCTGACATGCTTCTCTTTTAGCAGACGTTCAACGCGTTGGTAGAGTGTCTGAGGTGATAGCCCTGTCTGTTGTAAATCAGAGAGTATAAGTGTGCGCGAGAGTCCTTGTCGGCTACCTAAGGTGTGTAGTGTATCAAGGGCTATCTCCAGGGAGGTGAGGTCTGCGCAATATGCATCGTCTATTATGGTGCAGTTGTTGTGACCCTCTTTTTGCTCCATGCGCATGCCTATGTTGCGCAATTCACTTAGGCGTTGCTGTAGTCTCTCTTCGTTGATACCCAACGCTCTGGCGTAGGTCAGAGCATGCATTGTGTTTTCTGCTCTTATGACATCTGCTGTCGTATCTTTAGAGGTGTAACTCCATGCTATGAGTTCCTTGTCGGGATATAGCTCATGCAATGTCTTGTCTATCAGTGTATGTTCCTTGCAGTAGAAGACTCTCTTTGCGTTTTGGCAGATGAGTAGTTTCTCACGCAATTTTTCTTCAAGGTTATCGAAATTGATTTGATGAGCTTCGCCTATATTGGTGATTATGACATCGTCGGGGAGTATTATCTCTTCTAAACGTCTCATCTCATTAGGTTCGGAGATGCCAGCTTCTATGATGCTTATTTCGGTCTCTTTTTCGATATTCCATAGAGAGAGTGCAACACCTACTTGGCTATTGTAGCTACGTGGAGAGCGTGTAGTACGCAGGTCACCACCGATAAGGGTATTGAGCCACTCTTTTACGATGGTCTTTCCGTTGCTTCCCACGATGGCTACTACGTGAGATTGTGATTGTTTGCGCTTCAGAAGGGCAATATCTTGTAGAGCTTTGAGTGTGTTGTCTACCAAGACGAACGAGGCATCGGGGTATAGCTCTGTCTTAAATCCGTTTGGACAAACGAAATATCTTAGTCCACGTCTGTAAAGGTCGTCAATGTATCTTGTTGCGTCATGGCGAATGCCACGAAGGGCAATGAAGATAGTGTTCTCTGCTGTAAAGAGCTTGCGACTGTCGGTAAGTAGCTTCTCTATTGTAGCATTGGTGGGGTTGATGACTTTGCCACAGCAAGCTGTAGCTATATCGTTGAATGTAATCATGGTTTTGGTGTTTGTTGAATGGCTTCTCTATAGCATTTGCGGCATAGAGGTTCGTAGCGGTCTGTTTCGCCAAGTATTATTGTCTCTTCTTCGGTCGTTGTACGGTGTGAGAATTGAGCCAAACTACCACATCTGACGCATATAGCGTGAACCTTGGTGACATATTCGGCACGTGCAAGGAGTTGGGGCATAGCTCCGAAGGGTTTCCCTTTGTAGTCCATATCAAGACCTGCAACGATAACACGTACTCCCGATTCAGCAAGTTGTTCGCATGTGTCGATGATGTCATCTGAGAAAAACTGTGCTTCGTCGATACCTACAACATCAACATCGTTGGCCAATATAAGCATCTGTTGTGCATTTTCTATGATAGTTGAGGGTATGGCGTTTGCATCATGCGAAACGATTTGACTGTCACTATATCTTGTGTCTATAGCTGGCTTAAATATTTCGACTTTCTGCTTGGCAAATTTCGCACGTCTGAGACGTCGTAACAGTTCTTCTGTCTTGCCTGAAAACATTGAGCCTGTGATGACTTCTATCCAACCTTTCTTTTTCTCTTTACTTGATGTTATCTCTAAAAACATATCCTATCTTCTTTAGTCTGTTCGTCTGCAAAAATAGTAATTTAATGTGTTGAGTGTAACTTGTAGAGATAGTTTTAATACATACTATTTATATCATCTTTGGGCGTGTGAGTAGCTATATAGCTGTTGTCTGATTTGCAACTCACTTATGCACATGACTTACCGACTCGGAAGTTTTTCCCGAGTGTTTTTTCTCACTTTCGATGATAAGAAATGACTTTTTAAGGCTGTTTTCTTACTCGAAAAACGCTATTTGCCACCCCAGAGACTACCTGAAGTGGCCAAAACCCCACCTTTTGCGTTTGCTGTCATCTTCATCGTCATCATCATCTTCGATGGGCTCTTTTCTGACCTTTTTCTTTTGGTCCTCAACGTGCCACTCCCACATCTCTTGGAAGGTAATCTTGCCTTGCTCATAGAGATAACAATGTTCGGTGAGATTATCACCCACAAAATCAAGATGATACAACGGACTATCTCTCCAATACTTAGGCTTCTTATAGAGCTTCAACTCCCTCTTTGTAGGGTCGGTCTGCGAAAGCTCCAACTGACAAAGCAAATGATAGTAATAGGCTCTCGCACAGCCTTTTGCTGTCTTATAGCCTTTACTTACTTTGCATTTGTTCCACCACTTAATCTGTTCAGGGTCTTGAAAATCCTCCATCATCATCTCCTGCGCTCTCTTAAACTTCTCTCTGCAACTGAGTTGCGCCGGACTCTTAGGATCTTTGTACCTTGGCCATTGGGCAATGATATGCCACGAAAAGAGACGTCTGTATTGCAAACCATAGGGTCTCAATAACTTGCGTATCTTCTTGGGTGTCAAACTGGTATCTAAAAGTTCTACTTTTGCCATAAAAAATTTATTAACTCCAAGCACAAAGATAAGTAAAATATTTCACAAAAACAAACATTTAACACCAATGCCCCTTTCCAAACTCTTCTCTATAACACATTTAACACCTCAATACCCCAAAAAACACCCCTCAAAGTGCACTCTGCACCCTACCTTCTCCGTACCATCTCCGCTTCAGAGACCATTCTGGTTATCCAATCGTTCGACATTTTTCAAAAATGTCGAACGATTGGATAACCAGGTACGGAGAAGAGGGGAAGAAGGTACGGAGATGGTAGGTAGAAAAGATGAAGAAGAAAGTAGAATTTGGTATCAATCAGTAAAACAAACAACAGATTTTATCCGTACCATATAGTGCATGTTTTTCACCGAACAAATAGCATACAGCATGTAGATAATGAAGCGACATACTCACATGAGTAGATATTTGACATAATCAACACATACAACATCGTAATCTACTGCGTGCATAAGAGATTCTACACTACTTGTTTGGCTTATCAAAACATGCCTAACTTTAAAAACACAACTAAATAATGGCTGTATATCGCTTAGATGACGAATTGTGGTTTCCTGACCCACATTTAGGAGAGCCAGACGGAATGATAGCAATAGGCGGAGACTTATCCATCGGACGTCTCTTATTGGCATATAGCAATGGTTTTTTCCCATGGTTCTCTTTCCATTGGCACGAAGAACCGATTTGGTATTGTCCCATGCAACGATATGTTATCTTTCCTGATGAGATTCATATCAGCCACTCCATGAAACAACTCATTCGTCAAAACCGATATGAGATAACTATCAATCAAGATTTCAACGGTGTCATACACAATTGTTCAACAGAAAAAGAGCGAAACAAAGAGGAGGGAGCATGGCTAGGAGATAAAATGATTAAAGCCTATACAGATCTATACAACGCAGGCTACGCAGCAAGTGTTGAAGTTTGGGAAACGTCCATCTCAAAATCAAATGAAAAAGTCAAGAAGTTAGTTGGAGGACTCTATGGAGTCACACTATGCAATGCGTTCTTCGGCGAAAGTATGTTCTCTTTAGTCCCCAACGCATCAAAATTAGCATTGATTTATCTTGCAAAAGCACTTTCTGAACAAGGCTGGAGTTTCATAGATTGTCAGTTTGAGACACCGCTATTCCGTTCAATGGGCGGCAGATATATTGACTATGAAGATTATATGAAAATGCTAAACGAATCATTCCAATAAGCCAAAGGAGCAGAGATAAGTTTACCCAAACCACCCTCCGGCAAGAAACAGTTTCTAAGGATAAGCAGTTAGAAATATCATGCGAAACGATTTCTTATCAGAATACGATGTTTCTGAAAAGCAAAGAATTTCGACGTTGTATCACCTATCAGACTTGCATATCTTCATTGTGTAGCAAAAACAGCATATGAAAAAGATCTTCTTGATATATGACCCAATCGTTTGCAATATCGAAAGAGACGTTGTTTGTTGACCTTACGTATATACCGAAGAGGCATAATGAAGCAAAACAAAAGGGACAGATAGAGACAACAGCACCTCTACAAAAGTCCCATTGCACACAAATGAAAAGCAAATCTATGTAACCAATCACATATAAATATTAGTAAAAAAAGAACAGTTACA
>CALAUL010000057.1 GCA_937892255.1 uncultured Bacteroidales bacterium
ATATCTGGGTAGTGGTTCCAATGAAAGGTTATTCTGCCATTGCAGGAAGCGTTGCACTATTTGTTATGATGCTTCCTTTGATTATCCGCTCAACGGAGGAAACATTGAAGATCTTACCTACATCACTCAAGGAGGCAGGTCTGGCATTGGGCGGCAATCGTGCCCGTGTGATGTTGAAAGTACAGCTTCCTGCGGCATTCGGAGGTATCTTTACGGGTGTATTGCTTGCCATATCACGAGTGATTGGCGAAACGGCACCGTTAATGTTTACCGCACTCGGTTGCTCATTCATACGCTTTACGATAGACAAGCCTATATCGGCAGTACCTCTGCTTATATGGGAGTTCTTCAACGATCCCAACCTTCAAGAACTGATTTGGGGTGCGTCACTCTTTCTTTTATTATTTGTATTAACATTGAATCTTACATCTAAATATCTTGCAAAGAAATGGAATCAGTAATACCAATACTTGAATTTTATAAGACTTGCGTATCATATACCAAGCAAACAATGGCTGTGAAGTATGTATCGGCAGCCATCGAACGAAATACCATTACTGCTATTATGGGACCTTCCGGATGTGGAAAGTCCACCCTCTTACGTGCTGTGAACCTTATGCACAATCTCTATCAGAACATCCGTGTTGACGGCGAGATTTTGCTCAATGGCGAAAATATCCTTTTGATGGAGCCAATCGATGTGCGCCGTCGTGTGGGTATGGTCTTTCAGCGTCCTGCACCATTCCCCACGATGAGCATCTATGATAATGTTTTGTCGGGATTTTCCTTGAATGGTATTAAACTTTCAAAGGCAGAAAAAGACACAACAGTTGAACGCTGTTTAAAAAGCGTAGCCCTCTGGGATGAAGTGAAGGACGTACTGAATAAGAAGGGCACATTCCTCTCTGGCGGTCAACAGCAACGCTTATGCATTGCCCGTGCTTTGGCAATGAAGCCCGATGTGCTATTGATGGACGAACCCACATCGGCTCTTGACCCTATCGCAACGAAACATATCGAGGAACTTTTGCTCGATCTTCAAAAGGAGGTTACCATCTTGATAGTAACCCACAATATGGGGCAGGCAAAGCGCATATCGTCAAAATCGATGTTTATGTATTTGGGGGAACTTGTTGAGTACGGAGATACTGAAACAATGTTTACAAACCCTATTGACGAACGAACAAAGGCTTATCTGACGGGAAAGATGGGATAAAGTTTATCTCATCTAAACTTTTGCAGACGAAGATGTATTTTGATTTCTTTCGTCTGCGATTGCTTTCATTTACCAACATCTGATGATATAAGGTATATATATTATTGTCGCTTATGGCAAAAGTTATAAAGTGATTGTTGAAAAAATGTGTACAAATAAAAGTATTGTTTAGAATTGTGCTGGTTGTGGATTATAATTTTGTTTGTAAAGACAAGTAAGTATTTCGTCACTCCTATAAATTAAAAACGCCCTCAAGGGTGTCAAATGCCAAATAAAAGATATATCTTTGAAGCTCAAACCAAGAAACAAAAACATGGCAGACTTTAAGTATCAAAAAACCTTTCAGATATTGAAAGATACAACAGAGTACGAGCTGTTGACTAAGGATTATGTTTCAACGATAGAGGTTGAAGGACGTAAGATATTGAAGGTAGACCCTAAGGGTCTTGAATTTTTAGCTAAAGCAGCTTTTTCGGACGTGTCGTTCTACTTACGTCCAGCTCATTTGCAGAAGCTCGCTGATATTCTCGCTGACCCTGAGGCTTCAGATAATGACCGTTTTGTGGCTCATACTATGCTTATGAATCAGGTTGTAGCTGCCGAGGGTGAACTTCCAACATGTCAGGATACAGGTACGGCAATCGTCATCGGTAAAAAGGGCGAAAACGTATGGACTGGTGGTCATGATGAGGAACATCTTTCTAAGGGTGTTTGGGATACTTATCAAGAGCGCAACTTGCGTTACTCTCAGGTCGTTCCTTATACTATGTTTGATGAGAAGAATACAGGCAACAACCTCCCTGCTCAGATAGATCTTTACGCTACT
Source organism: uncultured Bacteroidales bacterium (assembly GCA_937892255.1). Classification (GTDB taxonomy): domain Bacteria; phylum Bacteroidota; class Bacteroidia; order Bacteroidales; family Marinilabiliaceae; genus W3P20-009. The sequence goes on from CALAUL010000057.1 coordinate 2,043, forward strand.
GATGGCAATGAATACGAATTCCTTTTCGTCACTAAGGGTGGTGGCTCAGCCAATAAGACATATCTCTTCCAAGAGACAAAGGCTCTTCTTACTGAGGAGCGTCTTACACAGTTCCTAACAGAGAAGGTGAAATCACTTGGTACAGCAGCATGTCCTCCTTATCACTTGGCTATTGTCATAGGTGGCACATCGGCTGAGACCAACCTCGCAACAGTGAAGAAGGCTTCAACAGGATATTACGATCATCTCCCTACAGAGGGCAACGACGGTGGTCAGGCATTCCGTGACCTAGAGTGGGAGGAGAAGATACTCAACATCTGCCGTAAGAGTGGCATAGGTGCTCAGTTTGGTGGTAAGTACTTCGTTCATGATGTGCGTGTGATACGTCTCTCGCGTCATGCTGCTTCTTGTCCTGTAGGTATCGGAGTGAGCTGTTCGGCAGACCGTAACATCAAGGCTAAGATAACACCAGAGGGTATCTTCCTTGAGAAACTTGAGAAGAACCCAGCACGTTTCCTTCCTAAGGAGGCTCCACACATGGCACCAGCTGTAGAGTTGGATATAGACCGTCCTATGGAAGAGGTACTTGCGGAACTTACTAAGTATCCTATTAAGACACGTTTCTCACTCAAGGGTACACTCATCGTAGCTCGTGATATAGCACATGCTCGTATCAACCAGATGCTCAACGAGGGTAAAGAGATGCCTGAGTACTTCAAGAAGCACCCTATATACTATGCAGGTCCAGCTAAGACACCTAAGGGTATGCCATCAGGCTCATTTGGTCCTACAACAGCAGGACGTATGGACCCATACGTTGACCGTTTCCAACAGAACGGTGGTTCGATGATTATGGTAGCTAAGGGTAACCGTTCGCAGCAAGTGACAGACGCATGTCAGAAGAATGGAGGTTTCTACCTCGGCTCTATAGGTGGACCAGCTGCTATCTTGGCTAAGAACTCTATCAAGTCTATTAAGGTCGTTGACTTTGAAGAACTCGGCATGGAGGCTGTTCGTGAGATATATGTAGAGGACTTCCCTGCATTCTTGCTCGTTGATGATAAGGGTAACGACTTCTTCAAGCAGTTCTAATTATAGCATAATACGACGCTATATAAATGTGTGAGAGGCAGATTGTTCTGTCTCTTACTTTTTGTATACAGAAGGAGTATTTACGGCAGGAGAAGTGACGGTCGGGATTGTCGTTCGTAAGCCAATTATTTATGGTTTACTCGTTGACATATTCCGTATACCCCTTAAACAATACATGCAGAAGAGTGATCTTCTGCATGTATTGTTATGTATTGAAATGAACGAGCTTCTTATACCTCGCGTTCTATCTTACGTACAGCACGTAGCATATGACGAAGTGAGCTTATCATCTCTTGACTCTCTTGTAGGATATTCAAATAAACGTAGATTACGGAATAGTTTTCCATATCTTCGTGTATATGGTTTACGAGGGCCTTACGCATAGCAGAGAGTTGGGCTTTGAGTTCGTCACATTCGTTGCGTATAGCTATTGTCTTGTCGTAATCTTTTGTTTCTATAGCAACGAGACTCTGTGTAAGGATGTTTGATATTTGGTCACGAATAGGAATGAACTGGTTTTTGAGTTCCTCAGATAGAGGAGCGAAGTTGTTGTCAACGTGTTCCAGACACGGCTCTGTCATACGCATGAGACAATATACCATCTGCTGGCTGTTGTTGTAAGCCAAGTGCAACCAAGTGTTATTCTCGATAGCTAAATGTGGCTCTATTCTGCGAATGCCGAGAGTGTGTTTTCTACGAATACTCTTGAGAAGAGCTTTCTCCTTAGGCAATGACTGATAAGCCTTTCGCATAGGCTTGAGTTCTTCGTTGAGGAATCCGTCTGTTACATCGGTGTAAGTCTGACAGATGTAACGCATGAAGTCTGCCTGAGACAATGCTATATGCTCTTGTAGGAGGTCGAAAGTGCGTTGACGATCCTTACACACTGCCATCTCGTGGAATATCTCATCACTACGAGTATCTTTGCTTCTCTTCTTACCAAACTTAATGTTGCTATGAACTAATATACCTATAGCGACAATAGCAATACCTATTGTAACCCATATACCACCATAGAACATAGCTAAAGCCATAATAGCTGCTAATGTAAATGCTGCACCGGCCGTAATCAGCCAACCACCTATTACTGATATTACACCTGTGATACGGAATACTGCACTCTCTCTACTCCATGCTCTATCGGCAAGAGACGAACCCATAGCGACCATGAAGGTTACATATGTTGTTGATAAAGGTAGTTTCATCGAAGTACCAAGAGCAACGAGCAATCCGGCAAGCACAAGATTAACAGATGCTCTAATGAGGTCAAATGCTGCTCCTTCCGGCATATCGCTGTCTGTGGTATCAAATCGATTGTTTATCCAGTGGCGAACTCTCGCAGGAGTAACATTGATAAACCAGTTGCCGATGTTGTTAGATGTTCTGACTAAGCGACGAGCAGCTTTCGATGAACCGAACATTTCATCTCCACCATCTTGTCGAGCAAGGTCAACAGATGTTTTTACGACATTATGTGCTTTTTTGCTTGTAGCAAGAGCAAAGACCATTATCGTACCTGCTATGATTAAGAAATATATAGGTGTCACATGAGGTTCGTTAAGCTTATTCATGGTCATATTTACATCACCACCGCCATCAATGAAGTATCCGAATGATTCAAAACCTGCAAGAGGTACACCGATGAAGTTTACGAGGTCGTTTCCTGCAAAGGCCATTGCTAAAGCAAATGTACCAAGCATAACGATGATTTTTAGTACATTTATTTTGAAGAAATGAAGTATCTGCATGAGGATTGAGAATCCAACGAAGCAACATAGCATAATTGTCCATGTGTTGTCAGATATATACTGCTTTATTTCAGCTGTCATTAGGGCATTGTCTTTTAAGCCTTTTATTAGCATAAAGTAGATGATAGCTGTTATGGCAAAACCTCCATAAATGCCTATTTTCCAAGTGAGCCCTCTCTTATACTTGAAAGTAAATATTATACGAGAGATCCATTGCACGATGCTACCAAAGAAGAAGGCAATAGCCACAGACATAAAGATGCCCAATATGACAGTAAGAGCTTTGTCTGTGTTGATATGATCTGCAAATGGGATATCAGTGTTTCCAGAAAAAACTTTAATCATTGCGATACAACATGTTGCACCGAGTAACTCGAAGACCATCGATACAGTCGTTGATGTAGGAAGTCCTAACGAGTTGAATGTATCCAATAAGATGATGTCGGCTACGATGACAGCCATGAACAGATACATCAGTTCTTGGAACTCAAAGTATTGTGGGTTGAACATACCATGGCGAGCGATATCCATCATGCCATTACTCATCGAAGCACCGGCAAAAACACCTATTGATGCTATGAAAATGATTGCTTTGAAAGATGCAGCTTTTGAACCAATGGCTGAATTTAGGAAGTTGACAGCGTCGTTACTTACTCCGACTGTCAAATCGAATATCGCCAGCGCAAAGAGGAAAATGACGATACATAAATAGATAGTTTCCATCTAATAGTAGTCTTTGTTTTGGTTTATGTGGCAAATATACGACTATCCTTTTATTTGCAAATAGATTTTGATACATTATTCTGTTAAAAAAACTTTTAGTGTTGATAGTCAGTTTATAAGATGTTGTGTAAAGGATAAAAATGCATGTTTATAAGTGTTATTTCGTATTATTAAAGTAGTTGTAGGAAAAGATGTTTGTGTATGCAAAATATACGTATTGTGTATAGTTGTATCTGGTATAAAAATGAAAAAAATATTCATAATAACTATTGTTGAAACAATATATGTTTGTATATTTGCGGTGTCTAAATGACTATTGTAGTCAGCTAAATTATTAGATTCATGACTGTCAGATATATTATCGTCATACTATTCGCAATGTTGCTTGTTCGATGTACATCGAATGAGACGGGTAAGTTTTTGTATGATGAGAATGGATATCCGGCTATAGATTCATTAGCACGCAGTATGCCACTTGATTCGGTTATAGCATTTGCAAAGACATTGCGTGAGCATTCGAGTGTTTTGTCATCGGCAGAAGCGTATGCGGACGGCTATTTGGCATGGGCATACAATCTTAGGCAACAAGGCGATTCGGCCCTTAAGTACGGGGAGAAATCTCGTTTGAAGTTCTTGGTGTTAAACGATTCCCTTCAGAGTAGGGTGATGCGTGACATGGCAAATATAGAGCTGTTATTGGGATATTACAATATTTCCGTCTCGCCTAACTCTTCAATGTTTTATTTAGATCAAGCGTTGAATAAGTTTCAAAAATTAGGCAATACTCGTCGTGTTATAGATACTTACATGTCGATAGCCGATAATTATAGAAATGCCGGTGATATAAAGACAAGTTTGCGATATATACGCAACGTGGAGAATCTTCGAGACTCGATGGAGTTAAAGACAATGTATGATTATTCGTGGATCTTGTGTTTGCTCTCTGATTTGTCGTATTTCAGCAATGAGATATGCGATTATAGACAGATGGATAAATATTTGGAACTTGCATCTGCATACTACGAAAAGAGCGATGCAGAGAGCCAACTTTACTATTTAGAGTATAGAGCCAAAGGATACCTGAACAAGAAAGAGTATTCAATGGCAGCATATAGCGCAGATCGTATGGAACGTTTGGCTATATCTTGCAACGATTACAATAGCATAATGACCGCCTATATACTCAAAGGTTTGGCAATGTGCCGAATGGACGTTTTTGACGAGGCTAAGGCTCTAAAGCATAAGGCAGAATCAATATCTGAGCTATACGACTTGATTTATATAAAAGAGAAGTTGCTACTTGATGGAGAGTTGGCTGCTGCAGATAAGGATTTCAGAACTGCTCAAGAGTTGCTGTTTGACTCTTTAGAGAAGTGTGTTAATATGTTTGAATATAGCTCTATATTGGATAGTAGAATGATGTACTACCTGCGAAAGAGTGATTATGAAACAATGTATGCCCTGCAAAAAGAACAACATAGATATGTAGATTCGTTGCAAGTCAATATTCTATTTGAAGACGAGAATGACAGGATAGAGGCAACCAAGTTGGCACAGGCAGCTCTGAAAGATGAAATAAGCAACTTGAAGAATGAACTGGAGCTACAGGAATTGGGAGATTGGGTAATCAAGATTATTCTATTGGGATTATTGTTCTCGGCCATAATGGTAATAATATTCCAGATAAAAAACAGCGATAGACGCAATAGAGCAGTGGTGGAGCGCGAGTTTAAGAGATTGAGAGAAGATAATGAGTCGAAGATGGAGTTGGTGAAGAAGCAGAAGGACATGCTTCAAGTGACAAACAAACGTATATCAGAGAGCATATCGTATGCAGAGCGTATACAACAGTCAATATTGCCACGCCCCGAGACTCTTAATGAATACGTGTCGGAGGCGTTTGTTTTCTATAGTCCTCTCGATGTTGTCAGTGGCGATTTCTATTGGTTCACACCGAAAGGAGATTATCTCATAGTGTGTTGTGCCGATTGTACAGGTCATGGTGTGCCAGGGGCATTCATGTCAATGATAGCCACAACGTTATTGAAAGATGTATGTAATTTGGCTCCCGATGATGTTGCCCCTTCGGATATATTAAATCAACTTGACGAGAAAATAATAGAGATGCTGGGACAGAATCAGAGTGAGTCGGGAGCAGCAAAAGATGGATTGGATATATCGTTGTTGTCTATCAACTTGCGGACAAAGAGCATTAGAGCATGTTCGGCTCGTCGTCCGATAGTCGTCATCAAAGATCAGGATATAATAACTATATCGGGTATCAAGCGCAGCATTGGTGATACCGAGCCGATATTCCGAGAAAGGGCTTTTGTCGATACCGAACTGCAACTGCACAGTGGCGACTGTATATACATGTATAGCGACGGATATAGTGACCAGTTTGGCGGAAATGATGGAGCGAAACTTAAAAATACCAAGGTAAAGAAGTTCTTGCGAGCTATACATGACGATGACATGGACGAGCAAAGTCTGACAATGCAAGAGTTGTTCATGCAATGGAAAGGATACTATCCACAGACGGACGATGTCTTGTTTATGGGACTGAGGTTGTAGAAGTCATACAAAGAAAATATATACGCATTCGACAAAAAGTCGGATACGTTTTCTTATTTACTATAAGAGATATTTTCCTATCAGTTTTTGAAAGAGTGTATAGGAGCCGGAATGCGTCCTTTACGAGCTATAAAGTCATTGCAACTAAAAGCATTGACCGGCATTATAGGGGCGTAGCCAAGCAGACCTCCAAATTCGACTGTCTCACCAACGTTCTTGCCTATTACAGGAATGATACGAACAGCTGTTGTCTTTTGGTTTATCATGCCAATAGCTGTCTCGTCAGCAATTATGCCAGATATGGTCGAAGCAGGTGTGTTGCCCGGAATGGCTATCATATCAAGACCTACGGAACAGACACATGTCATGGCTTCAAGTTTCTCTATAGTGAGAGCGCCACATTCTACGGCGTCAATCATGCCTTGGTCTTCGCTTACAGGAATGAAGGCCCCACTAAGACCTCCAACATACGACGAAGCCATTATGCCTCCTTTTTTCACCTGGTCATTGAGCAGAGCCAAAGCTGCTGTTGTACCCGGAGCACCGGGATGTTCCAAGCCTATCTCCTTGAGAATGTCAGCAACAGAGTCGCCAACTGTAGGTGTGGGTGCTAATGAGAGGTCAATAATGCCGAAAGGAATTCTCAGACGACGCGATGCCTCTTGTGCAACAAGTTGTCCGACGCGTGTTATCTTAAATGCCGTCTTCTTGATAGTTTCGCATAGCACTTCAAAACTCTTGCCTCGTATCTGCTCGAGAGCATATTTGACAACGCCCGGTCCGCTGACGCCGACGTTGATGATAGCGTCAGTCTCTGAGACGCCATGGAATGCACCCGCCATGAACGGATTGTCGTCGGGAGCATTGCATAGAACAACAAGTTTGGCACAGCCCAAAGAGTCTCTGTCTTTTGTCATCTCGGCTGTTTGCAATATGATGTCGCCCATGAGGCGTACAGCGTCCATGTTGATGCCTGTTTTGGTCGACCCTACAACAATGCTTGAGCATATATGTTCTGTCACGGACAATGCTTTAGGTATGGAGCGAATGAGGTGTTCGTCGCTCTGAGACATGCCTTTGCTGACGATAGCTGAATAGCCGCCGAGGAAGTTGATGCCAAGTTCTCGGGCGCAACGGTCAAGTGTAAGGGCTATCTGAACGTAATCGTCGGGTGTCTTGCAGGCCGAACCTCCAACTAAGGCTAAAGGAGTTATGGAAATTCGTTTGTTGACTATGGGTACACCATATTCGCGTGAAATCTCTTCGCCAACGCGCACCAAGTCTTTGGCCAAACGTGTTATCTTGTTATAAATATTCAGACATAGAGTATCGAGGTTGCCATCGGCGCAATCTAAGAGGTTAATACCCATTGTGATGGTACGAACATCGAGATTCTCGTGCTCGATCATCTTGTTTGTTTCAATAACTTCGGAGATGTTTATCATAGCGATACTTAGATACGATGCATTTTATCAAATATATCTTCTCTTTGACACTTGATTTGAACGCCAAGAGCTTTGCCTATTTCATTGAGGTCATTGCCAACCTTTTCAAAAGACTTTGTCATGTTTGCCATGTCGACAATCATCATCATGTTGAAATATTCTTGAACGATAGTCTGTGATATATCGAGGATATTGATATTCGACTCGGCCAAATATGTGCATACTCTTGCAATAATACCAACAGTATCTTTACCCACTACGGTTATTATAGTTTTGTTCATTGGTTATATTAGTTGTTGTTTTCAGCCGACAAAGGTACAAAACAACTTCTAAGATTGCATGTTTATGCTGATGATTTTTGAGTCGTTGTGTAGGTTGTCGATGAGAAGTTTTTGTGGTGTTTTAGATATGACCGTAACTTTGAATGTTATTACAGCTTCGTTTTTGACGTAATCTACGGAGTAAGTCACGTTGTTGACTTTGATGCCGGAACGGCATATCATCTGTTTGATATGGTCGAAGTCGGGTGATGCATCGGCATATTTGACAATAAGCATTCTGTTGGCTCCATCAATGACTAGTTTTTGTTCTAACTTCTCAACAGTCACGAGGACGAATATTGTAAACAATGTGGCAATTATTGCTCCGCTGTATAATCCGGCACCTACGGCAAGACCGATGACCGCCGTTTGCCAGATACAAGCTGCCGTTGTCAGACCTTGAACACTGCCTTTCCCGCGCATAATGGCGCCTGCACCCAAGAAGCCTATGCCGGTGAGAACTTGTGCCGCAATACGTCCTGGATCGCCATTAAGAAAGTCTGGGTAAATCTGTGGTATCCAAATAGATATCAACATAGCACCTGTTGAGCCGGTACAGATAAGAGAGAATGTTCTCAATCCAGCATCGCGTCTGCGTATTTGTCTCTCAAAGCCTATCACTATGCCCAGTAAAAGACTGAAGGATAATCGTATAATGGTAGAGCCAATTGTGATATCTGTTGTGTTGATGCTTTGCCATACTGTATGTAATATGTAGTCTGTCATGGTAGATTGTTTTTAGAGAAGATAATATCGTTTAACGTGGAAGATGTTTTAATTGTTTTAGAAGTTGTATGGAATTTTTCTCGGACGTCAATCCTGTGACATATCTAAAAAACAGAAGAGTAGAGATGTCGAATAAAGTTTGTAGAGCAATTCAATCATAATTTGTATAGAACCTACTTTCACGCATTTGAGTGTCAGAATAATTTTTAAAACTCGCAATAAAAAAAGCTCGGCAAATAAAGATTTTTTTCTTTATTTAGAGAAACATTTATATATTTGTGTCGTTCAAATAATAAACTTTGGGCTACAGAAAGAGTATACAAAACATAGTCAAATTTTATAAACAAGAAACATGAAAGTAACAGTAGTTGGAGCAGGAAACGTAGGTGCTACATGTGCAGACGTTTTGGCTTACAGAGAGATCGCAAATGAGATTGTGGTTCTCGACATTAAAGAGGGTGTGGCAGAGGGTAAAGCTCTTGACATTTTCCAGAAGTCTCCTATCACCATGTATGATTCACGTACAATAGGTGTTACAAACGATTATTCGCGTACTGCAGATTCAGACGTTGTTGTTATCACATCAGGTCTTCCTCGTAAGCCGGGAATGAGTCGCGACGACCTTATCGGTGTTAATGCCGGTATTGTGAAATCAGTTACAGAACAGGTAGTAAAGTACAGTCCTAATGCTGTTATCGTAATTGTGTCAAATCCGTTGGACGTAATGACATATCAGGCACACCTCACATCAAAGTTCCCACGCACTAAAGTTATTGGCATGGCGGGTGTTCTTGATACAGCACGTTACAAAGCATTCTTGGCAGAGGAGCTTGGGGTTTCTGTTAAGGACATTCAGGCTGTTCTCCTTGGCGGACATGGTGACACAATGGTTCCACTTCCACGTTACACGACAGTGGGCGGTATTCCTGTTACAGAACTTATCGATCCTGCGAAACTTGATGCTATCGTTGAGCGTACAAAGACGGGTGGAGGAGAACTTGTTAAGCTTATGGGCACATCTGCATGGTATGCTCCGGGTGCTGCAGCAGCACAGATGGTTGAGGCTATCGTTCGTGACCAGAAGAGAGTATTCCCTGTATGCGTGAAGTTAGAGGGTGAATATGGTATCGATGATTGCTATCTCGGTGTACCTGTTGTTTTGGGTAAGAATGGTGTTGAAAAGGTTATTGAACTCAAACTTGATGAGGACGAGATGAAGCTTATGCAGGTAAGCCGTCAGCACGTACTCGACGTTATGAAGGTTCTTGATAACATGAAATAATGAGAACATTTGTGTAATGCAATTTTGAATTGCTTATCGACAGTTTGACTTATTAAATATTATGGCACCAAAGGAGAATCGATTTCTTTTGGTGCTTTTTGTTTATAATAAAATAAGTGTGCTATGGCAAGTAAAGGTAAAACAACAAAAAAAAGCACATCTTCAAAAGACAATAGACGAAAAGGAAAGAAGATGTCGAAGAGTACGGTAATCATACTCTTTATTGTGTGTGTGATTTGCTATCTGTTGTATAACCACTACCTTAAAGAGTATCAGGTAGATGAACCGACAAAACAGATGACAGAGAACGCAGAACAAGGAGAGGAGCAAAAGAAAGAGTCTCAGAGCGTGACTAAAAATGACAATGTCAGTACTACTGTTGCTGAGTCTGTCGATGTAGTCTATAAGATAACACAGCCATCGTCTGTTGGGAAGAATCAGATTGTTGAGCACAAATCTTTTACTCTGTCATACAACGATAAATACGAACAAGCAGACTGGGTATACTATCTGCTCACAAAGAAAATGATAAACGGCGACGTAGAACGTACGGACGATTTCAGAGAAGACGAAGATGTCACGTTGGGTTCGGCTACAAAGGCAGACTATACAAGGAGTGGATATGATAGAGGGCATTTGTGTCCATCGGCAGATGTGCGTCATGACTTGGAAGCGCAGTCGGAGACCTTCTACATGAGCAATATGAGTCCGCAAGCTCCGGGTCTTAATCGCGGTGTGTGGAAAGAACTTGAGGAACAGACAAGAAGTTATACTCTAAAATGTGATAGCGTGTATATTGTCACGGGACCGGTGTTGAAGGACGGACTTAAGACAATAGGCAAAACGAATAAGGTAGCAGTGCCGGAGTACTATTATAAAGTCTTGTACTCGCCAAAAGATGGAGGACAAATATTGGCGTATCTGATGAAGAATGACAAATTGGAAGGAGAACCAAATGATTATTTAGTTTCGGTAGATGAGATAGAAAAGATGAGCGGATTGGACTTCTTCCCTGAAATCAAATCAGAAGAGAAGTTGGAAGCAAAGGTAGGAGATATACAATGGTGGACTAAGTGATAGTCATTACGATGAAAAAACTCGGATAGACAAAATCGAATTGTCTATCCGAGTTTTTTTGTGCCGTAAGATAATATTTATTATTTCCACTTTTGTGTTCCTTTTTTTGTACATTTGCGAGTTGAAACCTTACTACCACAATGATGAAAATAAAACAAGTAGCAATTTGCGTAGTGTTGATAAGTTTGTTAACACCGTCATGCAATCAGACTGAGAAACAACAGAAAGCCGATTTGGCATATCCAACAATGGTCATAGAACGAAGTACCCGAATGTTGAAATCGGAGTATACAGCTACGATCAATGGTTGTCAGACCGTAGAGATACGTCCGCAGGTGAGTGGAATGATAACCGATATATGTATTAATGAAGGAGATTTAGTAAGGAAAGATTCTACACTTTTTATTATAGACCAAACGCCATACAAAGCAGCATACGAGATAGCAGTTGCCAACGTAAAAAGTGCGGAGGCCAATTTGTCGACGGCTAAGCTTATCTTGGATAGTAACAAAGAATTGTTTGAAAAAGATGTCGTTTCGGAATTTGACCTTATGACATCGCAAAATAACCTCTCTGAAGCAGAAGCGAAATTGGCTTTGGCAAAGGCCGAAGAGACTAATGCACGCAACAATTTGTCATACACCATGGTTAAGTCGCCGGTTAATGGTGTAGCGAGTATGATACCGTACAGAGTGGGAGCATTGGTGAGTAGCAATATATCACAGCCACTCGTCACAGTGTCGGACGACAGTCGTATTTATGCGTATTTCTCAATGGCTGAGAAACAGGTGCTTGACCTTATACAACGTTATGGCTCGCTGAAACAAGCTATCGCCGATATGCCGGAGGTAGACCTTATGATGAGTAACGGCAATGTGTACACACGAAAAGGCAGAATAAATGCAATAAGCGGAACCATAAATCAGTCAACAGGAGCAGTGAGCCTACGTGCTGTCTTTCCCAATCCTGAACGACTTTTGCGCGACGGAGGCAGCGGAACGGTGATAATACCAAGTGAATATGCCGACTGTATCGTCATACCCCAAAGTGCAACGTATGAATTACAAGACCGCATATTTGTCTATAAAGTCGTAGATGAAAAAACAGTGTCGGTTCAGATAAAAGTGGCAGACCTCAATAACGGAAAAGAATACATCGTCACCTCGGGATTGGACGTAGGCGATGTGATAATATCAGAAGGAGCCGGCTTGGTGCGAGAGGGAATCAAGGTAAAGACATATAGTGCAGAGCAACAAAAGTAGAGATACAAGTTATGAAGATAAAGACATTTATAGATCGTCCGATATTGGCTTGTGTCATATCTATCGCGATACTTCTTCTCGGAGTAATATCCATATTCACCCTTCCGGTAGAACAATTTCCGGAGATAGCACCTCCGACAATAAGTGTTTCGACAAACTACGCCGGAGCAAATGCAGAGACAGTACAGAAGAGTGTCGTCATACCATTGGAAGAGGCTATCAACGGAGTTGAAGACATGATGTATATGGTGTCATCAGCAACAAATTCCGGTTCAGCAAGCATACAGATTTATTTCCGACAAGGCACAGACGGAGATATGGCCATGGTCAATGTCCAAAACAGAATGGCCTCGGCGCAAGGACTTTTGCCGGCGGAAGTGACACGAAGTGGAGTTAATGTCCGCAAACGTCAGACAAGCCGAATAAAAATGTTGGCTATCTACAGTCCGGATAACTCTTTTGATAGAAACTTCATAAGCAATTACATGAAGATAAACGTCGAACCTCGTCTGTCGCGTGTGGCGGGAGTAGGAGAGGTCGACATCATGGGTAGTGACTACTCTTTACGAATATGGTTAGACCCGGGTAAGATGGCAAAATATGGACTTGTTCCGTCCGACATTCGCAATGTGCTTGACGAGCAGAATGTGGAATCTCCCACAGGAACACTCGGTGCCGATTCGGATAACACGTTTAGATACACACTACGTTATAGAGGACGTTATGACAAAGAGACGGATTACGAAAATTTGGTAGTAAAAGCAAATAGCGATGGAACTGTATTGCGTCTTAAAGATGTAGCACGTATAGAACTCGGAGCTCGTAGCTACGAATATATAGGTGAAGTAAACGGACATCCGGGAGTTACATGTATGATATCGCAGACATCGGGCTCGAATGCAAATGCCATCATAGAAGAGATAGACAAAGTAGTCGAGCAGATACAACAAGATTTGCCCAAAGGACTGGTGATAGTTGACTTAATGAGTACAAAGGACTTCCTCGATGCGTCAATAAAGAATGTCGTGAAAACACTTATTGAAGCCATACTCCTTGTAATACTTGTCGTATATGTCTTTTTGCAAAGTATGCGTTCTACGTTTATTCCGGCTATATCTATCATAGTATCGTTGGTAGGAACATTTGCCTTCCTTGTAGTGGCAGGTTTCAGTCTGAATATGATAACACTCTTTGCATTGGTGCTTGTGATAGGAACGGTAGTTGACGATGCCATAGTGGTCGTGGAGGCTGTACAAGCCAAATTTGACGAAGGTTACAAATCGTCGTATAAAGCAACTATTGACGCTATGGGAGGAATAACATCAGCGTTGCTTACTACAACATTTGTCTTCATGGCCGTCTTTATTCCGGTCAGTTTCATGGGCGGAACGACGGGAACTTTCTACAAGCAGTTTGGTCTTACAATGGCCGTGGCAGTGGGTATATCGTTGATTAACGCTCTGACGCTTAGTCCTGCCCTTTGTGCTCTTATAATGACACCGCATAATGGCACCCAAGATGGTAAGAAAGCAAGTTTCTCAACACGTTTTCACATAGCATTTGAGTCAAGTTTCGGCCGATTGGTTTGTAAATACAAACGCGGAGCACAAGTCATGATACGACATAGATGGCTTGCAGTGTTATTGGTCGTCATAGCGAGTTGCGGACTCATGTATCTTCTACAAACTACAAAGACAGGTCTTGTTCCAAAGGAAGATATGGGCTCTATAAATGTCGATGTACAGACACCTCCCGGAACCAACTTGGAAGAGACAATGAAGGTTATGAGAGAGATTGACCGTCGTATTTCATCGATACCACAGATAGAGGTTTATTCCATGACAACAGGACGTGGCATGATGAGTGGTATGGGCTCTTCGAGTGGTTCGTTCTCAATACGTTTGAAAGACTGGTCGGAACGCACAGGTTCGGAAGATGACTTGGAATCTGTGATGGACGAGATATACCGTCGAACTAATGACATTACGACAGCCAAGATAATAGTCTTTACACGCGGTATGATTCCCGGATATGGTGTAAGTGGCGGTTTTGAATTGTATGTGCAAGACCAAAAAGGCGGTACGATAGAAGACCTTCAGACCGTTACAAACAACTTTATCGAACGACTAAATCAGCGTGAAGAGATAGCGCGTGCTACGACATCGTTTGATACCAAATATCCGCAATACTTGCTCGAAGTAGATGCAGCACGTTGTAAGAGAAATGGCGTATCACCGAGCGATGTCTTGGGAGTCATATCGGGATATATAGGCGGAAGTTATGCTTCCAATATGAACAGATTTTCGAAACTTTATCGTGTCATGTTGCAGGCTTCGCCGGAGTTCAGACTTGACGAGAAGTCACTTTCAAACATCTTTGTTCGTAACGCTAATGGTGAGATGAGTCCTGTAAATCAGTATATTACTTTGACACGTGTATACGGAGCGCAATCAATATCACGATTCAACCTATTTACAGCCATTTCGGTCAATGGGCAGCCGGCCATGGGATATAGTTCGGGAGAAGCCATAGAGGTAGTGAGAGAAGTAGCGGCAGAGGTCTTGCCAATGGGTTATGGTTTTGAATTTGGAGGTATGTCGAGAGAAGAAGCCTCTTCGGGCACGGGAGTCATGTTGATATTTGTAATATGTATCGTATTCATCTACCTTATATTGTGTGCATTGTACGAAAGCTTCCTTATGCCGATTGTGATATTGCTTTCGGTTCCCTTTGGATTGGCGGGAAGCTTCTTGTTCGCACAATTCTTTGGACTGGAGAACAACATATACTTGCAGATAGGCCTTTTGATGTTGATAGGTTTATTGGCCAAGACTGCCATATTGCTTACAGAATATGCATCAGAACGACGCAGACAAGGCATGACAATAGTGCAGGCAGCAGTATCGGCGGCACAGGTCAGACTGCGTCCTATTCTCATGACGTCTTTGACAATGATTTTTGGTATGCTGCCAATGATGTTCGCTTCCGGAGTAGGCGCAAATGGCAATATTTCAATAGGCGTCGGAACGGTCGGAGGTATGCTTATCGGAACAATAGCTTTGCTCTTTATCGTACCCTCTCTGTTTGTTATATTCCAACATATAGAGGAACGTGTTATGCCAAAGAGAGATATAGAAAAAGAGTAACGAATAAATGATACATTTAAAATAAATATCGACACGATAATAAATGGAAATAAAAAGACTTGACTTCAGACGATATATAATGCCAATATCAGCAATGGCAACCACACTCCTTAGTGGTTGTGGAATATATTCTCATTACGAGAAACCGGATATGTCGTATCTTGATAGTTTACAACAGATAATTGTCGCAGATTCATTGCAATTGGATACATTGTCTATCAAAAATCTTTCATGGCGCAACATCTTCACAGATGCCACATTGCAGAGTCTTATAGAGGAAGGTCTTGCCAACAATACCGATTTGGGTGTGGCGCGTTTGAGGACAGAAGAAGCAAAGGCCACATTGCAGGCATCTAAAATGTCGTTTTTCCCTTCGACATCGTTGTCGGTAGAGGGAACAATCAGCGGAAATGATGGAAATACAACGAAGAGTCTTTTGGTTGGTCCGTCTGTTGGTTGGGAATTAGATATTTTCGGGAAAAATCGAAATACCAAAGAGGCTGCCAAAGCTGCATTAGCTTATGCCGAAGCGAACTCCCAGTCAGTGCAGACAAATCTCATTGCAACTATTGCAGAGTCGTATTTTACACTGCTTATGCTCGATGAACAGTTAGACATTAGTCGCAGAACACTCAAGACATGGGAAGAGAATATAAGGACACTCTCGGCATTAAAACAAGCAGGAAAGACAAACGAGGCTTCCGTTTTACAAGCAAAGGCCAATAGACTTAAAGTGGAAGGGTCGGTATTGACGATGGAGAAACAAATCGTCTTGCAGGAAAATTCGCTTTTTTTACTACTGGGAACCATGCCACGACAGCTAAGCCGAGGCAAATTATCAGAACAGCAGTTTCCTAACTCTCTCGCAGTTAGTGTTCCTATACGAGTGTTGTCAAACAGACCCGATGTTCGTCAGGCAGAATATAGTCTCATGGAGGCATTCTATTTGACTAATGAAGCACGAGCGATGTTTTATCCGTCATTGTCATTGAGTGGTATGTTGGGTTGGAAAAAATCGTCGGGAGGAGGAATAGACAACCCCGGAGCATGGCTTTTCAATGCAATAGGAGAATTGATGCAACCACTCTTCAATCGCGGAGCAAATATCTCGAGATTGAAGATAGCTAAAGCACGTCAGGAAGAAGCATTGCTCGTCTTCAAACAGACGCTTCTCGATGCCGGAGTAGAGGCAAATAATGCTCTTATATCGTGGCAGACAGCACGTAAACGTCTGTCGATAGATAAGAAACAGATATTAAATCTTCAGGCGGCGGTCTGGAATACGCAATTACTTATGAAGCACGGAGCTGCGAATTATCTCGAAGTGCTCACGTCGCAACAGAATCTTTTGCAAGCCGAACTTACCGAGTCCGACGATAGGTTTGATGAAATACAAAGTGTCATTCATTTCTATAAAGCCTTGGGAGGAGGCGTAGAATGACGTTTTGGTGTAGTGAATCAAAAACATAGATATTAAATACACACAAAAAATGAGAACAAACGTTTTAATGCTACTCGCTTTCCTTCTTTGTGTATTAAATGTTGAAGCACAACGTAATAAGACACAAGAAGTTGTAGAAATAGAAATAAGCGGAGTAGTGACAGATCAGAATGGCAATCCGATTCCGGGTGCCATCATTGTCCAAAAAGACAACGAGATAAAAGGTTGTATCTCTGATATTGACGGAAAATTTGTCGTCAAGTTACCACAAAAAGCAACCATTCAAGTCTCTTATGTTGGGTTTGAAACCGTAGAACAAAAGCTCTCTGCAGATAAGACAAATTATGACATAGTCTTGAACGAGGAATCGAAGGAGATAAATGAAATAGTTGTCATCGGATATGGAGAGATAAAGAAGAGCGACCTTACAGGCTCTGTCTCTACGATAGGTTCACGTCATTTTGGCGATCAGCCGGTAAAAAGCGTTTCGGAAATACTACAAGGACGAACAAGTGGTGTAGAAGTTACAACGGTGAGTGGTATGCCCGGAGCGTCTGCGAAGATAAGAGTTCGCGGAACAACATCTATCAATAAGAGTAGCGACCCATTGTATGTAATAGATGGAATTATCTCGTCAAGTGGTCTTGATGGCCTCAATCCGTCAGACATCATGTCTATGGAAGTACTCAAAGACGCCTCATCGACAGCCGTATATGGTTCTCGTGGTGCAAACGGTGTAATACTTATCACAACACGCAAAGGAGAAAAGGGCAGAGCTGTAATCGTTGCAGATGCTAAATTAGGCTTATCTACAGTTCGTAAAGACTATAACTTGCTCAATTCTTACGAATATGCTTTGGCGCTGAACGACATTCGCAGTTCGGAAACTATATCTCAAGAAGATTTAGAGCTATACCGAACAGGTCAGAAGGGTATAGACTGGGTGGATCTCATGACTCGTACAGCCAAGACACAAAACTATTCGATGAGTATTTCCGGCGGAACAGAGCGCGTGCGTTATCTAGTTTCGGGCAATATCCTTGACCAAGAGGCTGTGACTATCAATGCCAAATATATGCGTTACGGATTACGTGCAAATATAGATGCAGATGTTCGTAAATGGCTTACGTTATCCTTGAAACTCAATGGAGCAATTATTCATAGTCACAATGGTGCACCAAGTTGGTTTCACATGCTCAACTTCTCTCCTACAATGGAATTGATAGACCCGGAAACAGGTATATATTGCACCGACCCATACAATATTGGAGGCGCGAGTAGTCCATACGCACTTCTTATGGAGAATACAAGCGATTCGTACAGCTACAATTTCAATGGAAATGCTTCTGCCAGATTCAATATATTAGAAGGTCTCTCTTTCACCGTACAAGCAGGATATAATTACGACCATAGTCCGTCGTACTCGTTCTCGTCAAGCAAAGTCAACGCAAGTGCGACAAGCAGTATGTCAAATTCAAGCTCACTACATCGTTATTGGCAGAATACCAATAATTTGAGCTATAGTGGTGAATTTGCAGGACATTCTATCTCGGCAAATGCAATATGGGAAATGAGCCAAACGATAAGTTCGAGCATGAGTTTATCGGGGTCGAAACTGAACAATGAGAGTGTTGGCTATTGGAATGTCAGCAATGCCTCGGTACGAAGTAATAGCAATTCGTACAGCGAGACGTCTCTTATGTCGGGAGTTGTACGTGTAAATTACGACTACAACAAGCGATATTTCTTGACAGCAGCATTCAGAGCCGATGGTTCGTCGAAATTTCAGCAAGATCATCGATGGGGTATGTTCCCATCAATGGCATTGGCATGGGACGTGGCAAAAGAAAACTTCATCAAGGATATATCATTCATAGAGCAGTTTAAGATACGGGTAAGTTACGGAGAGACAGGCAATGAAGCCATATCTGCATATAGCACATTGGGAATGCTCTCAAGTACATCGTATGGATGGGGAACATCAACAGACTATACAGGCTATTGGGGTAATACATTCTCAACACCCGATTTGTCATGGGAAAAGACAAAACAATTTGATATGGGATTTGACATCTCGCTAAAAGGTGTCGATGTTTCGGTGGATTGGTTTAAGAAAAACACAGAAGACCTTCTTTTCCAAAAACAAGTGCCTCGATATAACGGAGGAGGAACATATTGGGTCAACCAAGGAAAGTTATGCAATAAGGGTTTTGAACTCTCTGTCAATACATTTCCAATCGACAATATTGTGACATGGGAAACAACAATCAATGCATCGCATGTTAAGAACGAAGTTGTCGACTTAGCTGGAAATGACTTTGTCCTTACTGCCAACTATAGTGACTTGGGTGGAGCATTGCAGATAATGAAGCCCGGTTATCCGTTGGGTTCGTTCTATGTCTACGAGTGGCAAGGTTTTGATGAAAACGGTGCAAATCTTTACAAGAAAGCCGATGGGACGTTGACGACTTCGCCTACCTCTGCCGACCTTGTAATAAAAGGACATGCCAGTCCTACATGGACTTTCGGTTGGAACAATACTGTGACGTGGAAGAATCTGACATTCAACATTTTCTTTAATGCGGCAGTTGATTATGACCGACTTAATATCAGCCGTTTTACGGCAGCATCAATGAGTGGAGGTTCGCGTTTCGTGACATTGCGTGATGCGTATTTCAAAGGTTGGGACTATGTTGAAGACAAGAGCACAGCAGAATATGCAAGTCTGACAAATACAGATAACAAAGGGTATGCCAACTCTGATTTTTGGCTTGAAGATGCTTCGTTCTTAAAACTCAAAAACATCTCACTTTCGTACAAGATACCTCAATATCGTACACGCTTTGCAGATGTAACACTCTCGGTAAGTGCACAAGATGTATTTACAATTACCAAATATAGCGGTATGGACCCAGAGGTTTACAGCAGTTACGATGGATTGGACTATGGAGCATATCCTGTTCCTCGTACAGTAACGTTTGGTCTTAAACTAACATTTTAAAGAGTAAGAATATGAAAAACATATATGTAATATCGTTTGCGTTATTTTGTCTGTTTAATTTCGCATCATGTTCAGATTTCTTGGAAGAGAATCCATATGGCAAACTTTCAAGCAACGAATTCTTCTCCAACAAGCAAGATTTAGATGCTTCACTCAACTCTCTTTACAGTGTGGTATCGACGGCTCATCGTCAGAATAACTATATTGGAACAAACTTTCTATCGGGAGACGATATTTCAACACATCCGGCAAGTAACAAACAGCCATTGAGAGAGAGTGACCAATACAGTGTCAATGACAACAACTCATGGATGGTAACAGTATGGGAGCAACGATATAAAGTCATCAAGGCGGCAAATTTCATCATCAATAATGCTGACCGAACTCCCGGTGTGTCGCAGGAGGAAATAGATGTGGTAAAAGCACAGGCTCACTTTTGGCGAGCGTTCAACTATTTTTATCTTGTCACTACGTGGGGCAAAGTGCCTGTGATGTTAGATGAAGTCATCGACTACAATGCAAAGTTGTCAACGGAGGAGGAAATATACGAACTCATCTTGTCCGACCTTGAAATAGCTGAAAAAGGTTGTCCGGTGATATACACTTCTGCTCCGTATTCAATAAATGGAGTCAATGTAGCAGTAAGTCAAGGTGCTGTAAAAGCAGCATTGTCGTATGTTTATATGTGTATGGCAGGTTGGCCTCTCAACAAGGGAGCAGAATATTATGAATTGGCAGCCCAAAAGGCAGAAGAGGTTATAGACCTCACGGATAATGGGACTTACTACTATCGTCTTATGGACAACTATGCAGACGTCTATTCACTCAAGCATACACAGAGCAATCCTGAAATACTCTTAGGCGTATATTATAACCGAGATCGTTCTCCAAATGCTATTCCTGCAACGGATTTTCTGCTTGAGATGATGCAAGCCGGTTGGGGAGATACAAATGGAGAGATAAAGTTTTGGAAAGAATTTCCGGAAGGTCCGCGCAAAGATGCGTCGTATTTTCCAAAGATAATGCTTGGCGACGGACAATTGCATGATTGGTGGTATGACACAGAGCCGGCATCTCGAGAGGTCGTGGCACCTATATTTATGAAGACCGTTGAAGCCGCAGCACGAGGTGAGGAGTTTGATTATACAGATCCAACGAAATGCACATCTTCAGGACAAAAGACGGTGCATGTGATACGTTTGTCGGAGGTATATTGTTGGTATGCAGAATCTGTAGGTCGTTCGGGCAAGGTGACACAAAAGGCTATTGATGTGTTGAATAAAGTACGCAACAGAGCAGATGGAGAGCAGACTAACATATATACAGCGTCGATGTCGCCTGCCGAGCTTGCAGAAGCTGCGTATAATGAGCATGGTTGGGAGATAGCTGGTTATTATTGGTGTGGTTTTGCGTCTCGTGCGCGAGATATGTTCAGAATGTATAGAATGAAGGACCATTTCGAGTACCGCAAGCAAAATCCGCTTATTGAGGTAGCTCCGGGAGTTTTTCGTAAGGAGTGCGTAACAGTGACGGGTACGTGGGACGATAGCAGAATGTATTGTCCATATCCATTTGAAGATAAGACATTAAATCCGTCACTTCAGTAGTCGGGTCACTAACATGATATATTCATATAGAAAAGGCTGTTTGACATCTTATTGTCAGACAGCCTCTCTTTTTGATTAGTACAGGTTTTATTGGTGTTATATCTTAAAGAATCCGATGAGGTTATTTAGCTTTTCGGCGGTAGTTGCCAACTCTTGAGAGTTTGCAGCGATTTCTTCTGCATTAGCTGCATTTTCTTGAGTTACCTTGTTGAGGTCGGAGATAGCAGAGTTGATTTGTTCTGCACCTGAGTTTTGTTCGATACTTGCCGTTGTTATCTCCTTGATAAGCTCAATTGTACGTTTTATTTTCGGTATGACGTTATTGAGCAGTTCGCTTGAAGTCTCGGCATGTTCGATACTTTGAGAAGCTGTATTGTTGATATTGTCGGCCGTTTCGCGCGTTTGGTCAGCCAGACGGCCTACTTCTCGTGCTACAACACCAAAGCCCTTGCCTTGTTCTCCTGCTCGAGCCGCTTCAACAGAGGCATTGAGCGAGAGGATATTTGTTTGCATTACCAATTCGTTGATGGCGTCAATATCTTTGGCAATGTTACGAGCTGCTTCTAAGTTGAGGTTCGATGCGGAATCAACATTTTCTATTGCGATGCCTATCTCGGCAGCCATGCCGTTTGTTTCCATGGAGTTGGCAGTGTTGTTTTGTATGTTGGCACTCATCTCTTCCATAGATGATGAAATCTCTTCGAGAGAGGCGGCTTGTCTATTTGCACCGTCGGACAATTCGAGTGAAGCATTGCTGAGTTGTTCAGAAGCGGCAGTCATTGCGTTTGAGAAGTTGATAATAGGGGTTATAACTTCTCGCAACGACTTCTTCATCTTATTCATGCTACTTGCGAGGTTGCGCACTTGGTTGATATTGCTGTTGATGTTGTCATCGTTACTTTCTGTGCGTAAGTCGCCATCTGCAATGAGTTTAGCTTGTTCGTTGATAGCAATGATGGGGTCTCCAACTATTCTGCCAAAGCGACGTGTGAAAATAAAGGCTATGAATCCGCCTATCACGAGAAAACAGGCAATCATATATGCTACCAATGACCATACCAATGTTGAGCGAACCATAAGGTCTATACCTCCAAAAACCATGCCTATAACCGAACCGTCGTAAGAGGGTAGCGGTGCGTAGCATGCGAAGTGAGGTCTGCCTGCGACGTCGTTGATACCTAACCACTCTTTTCGTTGGTTGTATACTTCGTCAATTATCTCTTCATTTTCAATATTTGTGCCGGTAACTCTTTTGCCGTTATCGCCTATTACAGTTGAATTGGTACGTAATGATCCTTCAAATATGGTCGTTTCTACACCGAAGAGTGTTTTTACTCTGTCCACAAACGCTGTGTCATTGAATGAGTTGCAGATGTAAGTTATAGTTCCGACCACATCTCCGAAATCATCATTCACGGTGCGTCCCACGAGCTGACAGATACCTAAGTCGAAAAGTTTTACATATCCGTTTATCTCTCCTTTTTCAGTCAGCAGAGTGTTGTATTTTCTGAATGTTTCTGTTTCATCTTCGCTGAATTCTCTGTATGATGAGCAGATTATTTCTCCGTCAGTGTTAGCAATTACATATCCGTGTAATTTCATCAACTCCTTTTCCATGTCTAATAGCTCAATCAGCACGTCTTGTTCTTGGTTGATGATAGCTGTATCCAAACCGGTGTGCATTTCGGATAGGTGCTCTACGCATATTTTTGTGTGGTTGAGTTTTTCGGTAAGGTCGTGACGAATAGCACTATATCCTCTTGTGATTTGTTGTTGGAAATAATCGTTTAAGATAGATCGAGTTGCGTAAACCATTACCACAAGAGAAGTTAAAGATATGGCGATTGTTAGAGTGGTAAAGCTTATAGCGATACTTCTTTTTATTCCTACGTTTTTCTTTACTTTAAATATATCCTTTATATTCATATCTATTATTATTAGATAGATTAAATTGCCTGCAGATATACGTTTGAAGGTTAATTCTCTCGTATAGTGATTGTCTGCTCGGCAATAACCACATTTCTGCCTATGGTACGTTTTTTATTCGAAAAGGTTTACATAATATCCTATATGGGATAATCGGCTTATTTGTGATAATTAATGGAGAGTCTTTAGTTCTAATTCTTCTATTGTGGTCTTATGTAAATAATTATAATAATTTTTAAACGGTTTCATATTGTGGAGTTGAATATATATATTTGGCAAAAAGGAGTTTAAGATGAGAAGTATAATATTTTTTATGGCAATGTTGCTTGTTGTAGGTTGTACAACAACACGCAGTTCGCAAAATGATGAAATAAGTCCTGTCGATTTGGATAGTATAGTTCGTCGAGGAAAACTATATGTGATGACGGACTACAATTCCGTGAACTATTTTTATTACAAAGGCGTTGCTGTTGGTTATCAGTACGAATTGGTAAAAGAATATGTCAAACATCTTGGTGTTGAAGCGGTCTTTGTGACGTCTAATGACCATGAATTAAATAGAGAAAAGTTATTCGAGGGTGAAGTAGACATATTGGCGAATAGTATCATTGTCGATACACTGAGTGGCAATAATATTGTATTTACAGAACCTTACGGACGAAGCAAGATCGTACTTGTACAACGCAAAGTGGGTAGAGAAGTTGTTGTTGACAGCCTTGCAAAACTATCCGGTGATACGATAGGAGTGTTGGATAACTCTTTTTACAAACAGATTATCGAAAATATTGACGACAGTCTTAATCTCAATATAGTCATACAACCGATAGAATACTATGATATCGAACAACTTATACAACTTGTATCTGAAAACGAAATTAAGTACACGTTAAGTCTTGAAAATATAGCAAAGGCCAACCGTTGGTACTATTTAAATTTGGATATAGAGTATCCTATAACCAAAGAATATGATTTGTCGTGGGGAATACGTCCGACATCCGTTGCTCTGAAAAACGATATAGACACATGGCTGAGTGTGTTTAAGAAGACATCGCGTTTTAAACAGATATATCGAAAATACAACATTGATCCACGCGACCATCACGGCACAGGACAAAATACAAGCATAGATACATATCGAAACGATTATGAGAATATTGTAAAGGCAGAGGCCACAGATGAGGTGTACAATTGGAAACTTGTATCTTCGATAATATATCAAGAGTCGCATTTCAACCCTACGGCACGTAGCTGGGCTGGAGCCTGTGGACTTATGCAACTTATGCCGGAGACGGCAAAACGTTTTGGAGTCGAAGACCCTACCGTACCGGAGCAAAACATAAAAGCAGGAGTGAAGTTTATCCATTGGCTTGATATGCGTCTGCAAAGCTATGTGCCCAACACTGAAGAACGTGTGAAATTCACGTTGGCTGCTTATAACGTAGGCTTGGGACATATCATGGACGCCATGCGTCTTGCCGAAAAACTCGGACTTAACAAGCAAGTGTGGGAAAAGAACGTAGAAGTAGCACTCTTGCACAAAGCCAATCCGGCATTTTATTCTGACCCGGTAGTCAAACATGGATATTGTAGAGGCTCGGAAACGGTAAATTACGTAAAGTGTATAATGGAACGATATAAAAGCTATATGCAATTGCCATCTGAATAGATGAAAATTCGTACCTTTGTAGCGTAATAATTGACAATATGAAATACTTAGTGATATTAACAGATGGAGCAGCCGATGAGCCAATAGCCGAATTAGGAGGAAAGACCGTTTTGCAAGCAGCCCACAAACCAAATATTGATGCTTTGTGCAAGCAAGGCTGTACAGGTATGTTGAAGACAGTTCCGGAAAGTCTTCACCCGGGTTCGGAAGTCGCCAATATGACTATCATGGGCTACGACACAGAGTCGTTGTATCAAGGACGAGGTGTTCTTGAAGCAGCAGCCATTGGCATAGACTTTGAACCAACCGACTTGGTAATGCGTTGCAACATCGTGACAGTGGACAATGGTATATTGAAGAATCATTCGGGAGGACATATCTCTACGGAAGACGCAGCCATGCTTATTGATGAACTTAATTCAAAACTTTCGTCAGATAAAGTAAAGTTTTATAAAGGAGTTAGTTATCGTCATATTCTTATTATCAAGGGCGGAAAGAACGATTTTACGATGACACCGCCACACGATGTGCCCGGAGCAAAAGTTGATGACGTGATGCCAAAGTCGGTAGACCCGAGCGCAACACGTGACCTTGTAGAAGACTTAATGAGAAAAAGTCAGGATATATTAGAAGCTCATCCTGTAAATGTAGCTCGTAAGGCCGCCGGAAAGCCAATGGCAAATCATATATGGCCATGGTCGGCGGGTTATAAACCTAAGATGCCAACACTCAATGAAATGTATCCGCAGATAAAGAGCGGAGCGGTTATCTCGGCTGTTGATTTGATATTCGGATTGGGCAGATTGGGAGGATTGAGACCTATAGAGGTGGAAGGAGCAACAGGTCTGTATAATACCAACTATGAGGGAAAAGCTCGTGCAGCGATAGAAGCATTGCGCAACATGGACTACGTCTATCTTCACATGGAAGCACCCGACGAAGCAGGACACGAAGGAGATGTTCAGCTTAAAATCAGAACTATTGAAGACATTGACACGAAAGTCGTAGGTCCGATACTTGAAGAGATAGCTCAGTGGTCAGAACCTGTCTGCATAGCTCTTTTACCGGATCATCCTACACCATGTGCCATAAAGACACATACACGCTCAGACGTTCCGTTTATCCTCTATAAGCCCGGAATAAAAGCCGATGACGTGGAAAAATATGACGAAGACAGTTGTCAGCACGGAAGTCTCGGCAGACTTGAATTAATGCAGTTTATGCACAAAATGATGGAATAAAGAAATATAAAATATATGCTTTTCTATAGTACAAATAACAGAAATAACACAGCAGATTTAAAGACCGCTGTATTAAAAGGATTGGCATCGGACAAAGGTTTATATATGCCAGAGTCAATACCAACTCTTCCCGAGTCGTTTTGGAACGAACTTCCCGGGAAAAGCATGGGTGAGATAGGATTTGAAGTGCTCAAGCATTTCTTCTGCCCCGACATACCGGAAGACAAGTTCAAAGCAATGGTGGAAGATGCTTTCAATTTCCCTGTCCCCGTGGTCAAAGTTTCGGAACGAATAATGTCGTTGGAGTTGTTCTATGGACCGACATTGGCGTTCAAAGACGTTGGCGCAAGATTTTTGGCACGTGTCATGTCATATTTTGCGAACTTTGGCGGTCGTCCTATCAATGTACTTGCAGCAACATCGGGAGATACAGGTTCGGCTGTAGCAAATGGTTTCCTTGGTGTTGAGAATGTATATGTCCATGTGTTGTATCCTAAAGGATTGGTGAGTAAACTCCAAGAACTTCAATTTACAACATTGGGTCAGAACATCACAGCGTATGAGGTGTCGGGTGTTTTTGACGATTGTCAGCGTATGGTGAAAGATGCCTTTATGGACAAGCAACTCAATGAAGAGAAGATACTAACATCTGCCAACTCTATTAACTTGGCTAGATTCTTGCCACAGAGTGTATATTATTTTTATGCATTGTCGCAGATACCTCGAGAAGAGTGGAAAAATGTAGTTGTTTCTGTTCCTTCCGGCAACTTTGGAGATATCACTGCAGGACTTATAGCATGGAAGATGGGCATGCCTGTAAAACGTTTTGTTGCGGCTGTAAATGCAAATCGTGTCTTCACTGATTATTTGCAGAGTGGTGAGTACAAACCGGCTCCGTCTATTGCAACTATCGCAAATGCAATGGATGTTGGTGACCCTTCAAACTTTGCTCGTGTTAGTGAGTTGTTTGGAGCTTCAGCAACAGAAATGTCAAAACTCATCAGTAGTTATAGCTATAGTGATGAGCAGATTGCGACAACAATAAAAGAGGTGAAGAATCAGACAGGTTACATATGTGACCCTCATGGAGCAGTGGGATATGCAGCTTTGCGAGACCACATGCAAGACGGCGAATTGGGCTTGTTCCTCGAAACAGCACACCCTGCCAAGTTTATCGATACGGTAGAAAAGTGTATTGATGAAAAAGTCGAAATACCGGCTCGCTTGCAGAAGTTTATGGAGGGTAAAAAGTTGAGTATTGCAATATCTGCTGATTATAAAAATCTTAATCTCCGATAA
This sequence comes from uncultured Bacteroidales bacterium, assembly GCA_937892255.1. Classification (GTDB taxonomy): domain Bacteria; phylum Bacteroidota; class Bacteroidia; order Bacteroidales; family Marinilabiliaceae; genus W3P20-009. The sequence continues at coordinate 29,619 of CALAUL010000057.1, forward strand.
GACGTTTTTCGTATAGAAAAGGGAGACTCGCAAAACGTGAGTTTCCCTTTTTTGTATAATCCAAAATCCAACGAAGATGACGTTATCCAAAAACGTATTTGATACGAATCAGATGTTATGCCTGCAAGTATCTCTGTAGCCTGTTCATCGCTTCGGTGATGTTCTCAATTGAGTTGGCATAAGAGAAACGAACAAATCCTTCACCGTTGGCACCGAAGTCAATGCCTGGTGTTATGCCTACGTGAGCATTTTCCAACACATCAAAAGCAAAAGAGAAAGAGTCATTGGTAAATTTGCGAGCGTCGGCAAGAATGTAAAATGCACCTTGAGGCTCGGTATGAATTGTAAAACCTATTTCTCGTAGTCTTTTGATGAGGTATCTGCGTCGATTGTCGTATGTCTGTCGCATTTTTTCAATTTCGTCAGCTCCGTTGTTTATAGCTTCGAGAGCGGCATATTGAGCAATAGAAGGAGCACAGATAAACAAGTTTTGTTGTAGAGTTTGTATTTTGCGCATCTGTTTTTTGGGTGCTATCAGAAATCCAAGTCGCAGACCTGTCATTGCGTAACGTTTCGAAAATCCGTTTATTACGTATGCATTGTCAGTGTGTTGAAGTATGGAGTCGGCTTTGTCTTCATACACTAAGCCGTGGTATATTTCGTCCGATATGATAGGAATGCCTAATGTCGATAGCTGATGAAGAATATCGCTACTTAGTATTGTTCCTGTCGGATTCATGGGGGAGTTGATGACAATTGCTTTTGTTTTGTCTGTGATGGCTTTTTTTACGAGTTCTATGTCAAATTGAAATCCTGTTTCGGCAGATAGTTTCACCAACACGGGTTTTGCTCCGCAGGCTAATGCAAAGTTAGAATAACAAGCATATCCGGGGTCAGAGATTATTATTTCGTCATCGTGAGATGCTAATAGCATCATTGCCATGAGGATAGCTTGAGACGAGCCGCAAGTCAATGCTATGCAGTCGGGAGAGACGGATACGCCGTACTCCTTGTAATATTGTTGTGCTATGGTCTCTCGTAGTTGAGGTAACCCCAATGAATGAGTATAATGTGTATGCCCGTTGGACAATGCGTCTTGTATGGCTTTTGTTGCGCATTGTGGCATGTCAAAGTCCGGTTCTCCGACTTCAAGATGTATGACGTCGACACCTTGACTTTGTAGTTCGTTTGCTCTTTCCAGTACGTCCATTACGATGAATGGCGTCATCTTGTCTATGTTGCTATTCATTATTTCAGATTGTCGTCAAAGTAGCGTATTATTCTTCTTATAAGGTGAACTCTGTCTTTACCTAAGACGTTGTGTTCGTGTTGCGGATAAACAGCGTAATCGATCATTGTGTTGGTTTCGACGCTCTTCTTTAGTAGTTGCAATGAGTGCTGCCAAACAACAACGGGGTCAATATCTCCGTGTATTATGAGTGTTTTACCTTTTATCTTGTCTATCTTGTTGAGGATAGATGTGTTTTTGTATCCTTCTTTATTTTCTTGAGGAGTGTCCATGTAGCGTTCTCCGTACATGACTTCGTATAGCGACCAATCTGTGACAGGACCTCCGGCAACTCCGGCTTTGAATGTTTCAGGTTCTTCACACATGAGTGTCAGTGTCATAAATCCTCCATAACTCCAACCGTGAATGCCAATTCTGCTTGTGTCAATATAAGGGAGTGTTTTGAGAAGTTCTATGCCTTTCATTTGGTCTGCACGTTCGTTTTCGCCGAGTTTGCGATGTATTATTTTTTCAAACGCTCTTCCGCGAAGTTCCGTCCCTCTATTGTCCATAATCCATATTATATATCCTTGTTCTGCCATATACATCATCCATGGCGATGTTCCGTATAGCCAACTGCCGTTGACAAGTTGTGAATGTGGTCCTCCATAGACGTAAACCATAACAGGGTATTTTTTCAAGCTATCAAAATCAGATGGTTTTATCATGAGTCCGTAGAGGTCATGATTGTTGTCGGCTGTTTTAAGTAGTTTGAGTTCATACGAAGGGAGTTTGTAGCCTTTATACGGGTTGACAGTTTCGTTAAGTTCTTCTATCACTTCGCCTTTGTTGTTTCGCCATGTGGTTTTTGTGGCAATGTCAACTGATGACAGATAGTCAACAAACGAGCTTCTATCGGGGGCAAATGTTGCGGTATGTACGCCTATATTGTCATTCGTCAGGCATGTCTTTTTGCCTTTAAGTGTCACGCTGTAGATATCTTTATACAAAAAACCACGTTCGTTAGATTGAAAATAAACGCTCTTTGTCGATGGACAATATCCATATATATCACTGACACACCAATTGCCAAAGGTCAGTTGTCGGTGTTTTTTTGTGTTGATGTTGTATAAATAGATATGAGTATAGCCGTCTCTGTCGCTTAGCCATACGAAGTTATCATTATCTATAAATATTGCCGGTTTGCAGGGTTCTATCCAGTTGCTGTCTTTTTCGGTAAAGACAGTCGCTGTAAGATTTCCCGTTTCAGCATTATAGATATTGAAATGCATTTCGTTTTGAGCTCTGTTTATTTCTGCCATGCAGATGCTTTTTCCATCCGGACGCCATGCTATATTTGTGAAATAGCTATCGCCTGTCATTTCTGTATTGATGGTTGTCGTCGTTTCTTTTTGTGTGTCGTATATTTTCACTTTGACCTCATGGCTTGTCTCTCCTGCCATTGGGTAACGTAATGGTCTGACTTTTGCAATGCGTTGTGTTATATCTACTATTGGGTATTCGCTTACCATGCTTTCGTCCATTTCATAGTACGCAAGTTTATTCCCTTGTTCCGACCAAAATGTGCCTTTGTTTATTCCAAATTCGTTTCTGTGGACAGCTTCCGCTACGACGATGCCATTTTGTGGTGTCGTGATGGCTTTCGATGTCTTGTTGTGTGCTGTGAAGACAAATAATGTATCTCCTTTTTTGTATGCTATATTACCATTGCGAGAACATCTATCGTAGCATGTTGACTGATAGTAAATATCTTTATTGTATATGACGTTAATCAGTGAGTCCCATTTCGTCTTGTCTGTATCTCGTATTAAAATGTTGTTATCATCAAATATCACTGAACCATGCTTGGGACGATGGGAGTTGTATTCTGTTGTTCCCGGTGTGGTATTTTCTAATGTGAGCGACATCTGAGCTACGATGTTGAAGTTCATCATCATCGCAACTGCTAATGCTATTAGTCTCATATATACAATGTTATTTCTTTAGTTTCGGTATCTTTATCCATCGAGAAAGTTTGTTGCACCATGCACCGATAAGTGCAAGGAACAAGATGGCGTTTTGTATCCATATAACTATAATGTCGAATAGGAATGTGTCTATTTTATAGCCTGCAATGTTCTTATATGGAGCGAAAAGTGGCGCATTTATCCACTCGTCGGTATCTTGGTATATCAAGTCTGTCTTTTGCCAAAGTCTGCCGTCATACTCGGCAATCATGTCCGACAAAGAACCTTTAGAACTTACAAATTCTTCCAATCCCTTGTTCATGTTGTTCATTTTGAGTTCTTGCAACTCAGTTGGTGTCAGCAGTTTTATGTGTGAGTCTTCCGCTTTATCGGCTTTATTGTATTTCTGAACGTTGTATTTTCTGATGTTTTCGATATACTCCATTATGGTATTATAAGCGGCTTGACCGAATAGTCCGGCGGTGAAGAGTTCGTCTTTCGGCATTTTCAAATCACCAAAATGATGTTGAGGTTCTTTAAGTTCATTTCGTACCAAATTCAGTCTATCTTGAGCTGTTGCTCTATCGTTCTTTTCAGAAGCTTTAAGAGCTTTTGACATGTTGTTTTTAAGAGTCGGAACCCAATAGTCTTTGTAGTACGCTGCCTGACTCTTGATTTTGTGGTATTGATAAAATTGTGTTTCGTAGTCGTTGTATATAAACTGATTGACAGCCAATGCTTCGAATGCCCATCGTGATGTTATTATTTGTCCGTAGGCAGGCACTCCGGTAACGCTGCTTAAGTCGGGGTTCATTTTGTCAAATTTTACAAATACACCGCTCAAAATCAGCTGTGGTATCACCATAAATGGTATAGAGATGTAAATGTTTACAGTCTTAGCCATTGTGTCTGACATTATTAGTCCTATAAGATTGGCGGATACAGCTGTGCTAAATAGCACAAGCCAATAATCCAACAACATACCGCGAATATCAAGGATGCTATTGGCAACCAAAACGAACATTAACATCTGTATCGCAGAGAGTCCCAATGTCAACAGACATTTTGACATGATGAAACTCGTTCGGCTCAAGTTTAAAAAGCGTTCTCGTTTGATTATCAGTCGATCGTGTATTATCTCTTCTGCACTCACTGTCAATCCAATGAAGAATGCTATTATTACGGCCATTATCAGGAATACAGTGATATTGGGGTTGTCATAGAACGAATATGTGTTGACATTGTCTGCTTTATTGTAATATCTTAGCAATAGGGAAACAACGAGGCCTAATACAGGAGCCTCCAAGAAGTTTATGAGCAGATATTGCAAATTTGCGACTTTTGCTTTGATGTCTCTATGGAAGTACAGCCACAGTTGCTTTATCTTGTTTGGAATCTCAAATGTTATGGCAGGCAGTGGTTCCGGGTCGCCAACGTATGATATATCAAGTGCACCCCAATTAAACTTGTCGTACCACTCTTTGGGGGATACCTTGCGTGTCTGTGTGTTGTTACCGTATTCGTCTACAATAGGCAAACTTATCAGGCTAAGTACTTGTTCAACATTAATATTGCCACATCTCCTACACTCCACGTCTTTTGAGTTGAGCATGTGGAGGTTGCTTCTGAAATAACGTAAACTCTCTATCGGATTTCCATCGTATATCAGATAACCGCCGGTATCCAATATCAACAATTGGTCAAACATTTTGAATATGTCTGATGATGGCTGGTGTATTACAACAAATATTAGTTTGCCCTTAATTGTCAAGTCTTTAAGGAGTTCGATGATATTTTCAGAGTCGTGCGATGATAAGCCGGAAGTAGGCTCGTCCAATATCAAAATAGCAGGTTCGCGTATAAGTTCTAACGCTATATTTAATCGTTTGCGTTGACCGCCACTTATTTTCTTGTTCATCGGACTGCCGACTTTGATGTCTTTAATGTCGTACAGACCTAATGTGTTCAATATAGTATCTATGCGGTCTCGTATCATTTGCAACGGTAGGTTGTTAAAACTCATTCGTGCATTATAATACAAGTTGTCGTAGACGGTCAAGTCCTCTATTAGAATGTCATCTTGCGATACATAGCCAATGAGACCTTTAATTGCTTCCGGATTTTTATAAATGTCAATATTGTTGATGTATATCTGTCCTTTTTGTGGTTGTGCCATGCCAGAAATGACATTCGAAAATGTACTTTTTCCGGAACCTGATACACCCATTATTCCGACAAGTCGTCCGGAATGTGCTTCAAATGAAAATTTGTTTAGACCGACAACGTCTTTTGAAAAACTATATTCGACGTTTCTCGCCTCCAATGTTATCGGAGTGTGAGTGTTGAGTGATGCTATATGACGCATCATGTCGTTGAAGAATATAGGGGAACAGATTCCGTTACGTAGAGAGTTTCCGGCTCGCATAATATATGTTCTGCCTGTAACTATTTGAGTGCCGTTCATTTCCAATTCGTTGGTCTCGCTTATGTATTTGACCAAGAAAAGATTGACATCGGACAAGTATACAAAGTGCAGTTCGCCTTCCAAATCTTCCCATAGCACATGTTTGGGTTCTGAATTTGCATCACAACTGTCATCTGACGAGAATACTACTCGTTCAGAAACTACATTTGTATTGAGAATGAAATCTCTTATCAGTTCAAATTCATCTTTGCGTATGTTGAACTTGTCGGCAACAACGTCATGGACAAGGCCTTGTTCGACATAGCTTATATGTCCTGTGTTGAGGTATTCGTAAAGCTGTACTAAAACAATGTATTTTTGATATTGAGAGAGTTCTCGATTCATTTCTACGGCGATACGAGTCACTTTTGACGAAACGCGTGATATTACCTTATATTGATTATCTGAACGTCTGACTTGTGCAATACAATTTCTATAGTTTTCGTCGAATATGCTGATGTACTTGTTGGCCAACTCCTGGTTTAACTGATTGACTAAAAAGTTGTAAACAACCATTCGTCGTTCGCTCATATCTCCTGTGTCGCGTACCGAGGCGACAACAGCAAACATTTGTAGAAGTGCTTCTAATATCCTCTCACTCATAACAGCTTCTTAAACATAAAAAGCAGTTGGTAGTTTTGCAACTGCCCACTGCCTTTATTTGTGGTATCTATAGTTCTTTTTTATTCATTGAGCTTAAAGCCCGTCATTATGATTGCAAATCCAGATTGTGCTATCGAATTGTCCAACTTCGCTTCAACGATACAATCCATATATCCCTCTACCTGAAAATCCCAATATGGAGCATTGTCGTAATCCTTATTGGTAAAGAGCAGATTGTGATTGTTGTCGAATACCGAAAATATAATGTATTTGTTACCTGCAGATCCTGCTGAAATACGATACGTTGTACCAGAAAAGAGAGTAAGTTTAAACTCTGCAATTTCGTCCCCAGCTAACAATGCCTTGAATGGCTGATTTGTTACAATATATGGGTGCTGAAAATTTCCTCGACAATCTGCTTCAATAACCTCGGCTTGACTATTTACCTCTGTTGGTAACATTATGGCTGCAATTAAAGCAAGTACTGATAATATATTTCTTAGTTTCATAGTCTTATGTTTTTTCAAATACGCTACTAAATTATTATTTCTTTTCTGTAAATGCAAATATTTAAAAAAAAACTTTTCTAACAGTTATGACTTTGTATGTTTTACTATCGTTTTCAAAACTTACACCCCATCAGGAATGTCTTTATGTTCATTTTTTTCTTTCCTGCCATTTGCAACTCTTCTATGCTGATGGCTCCGTCTGCGGTTCCTATTTCCAGGTAGTTTTTGTTGTCGGTTTTTATTTCTCCGGCGGACAAAGAATTATGCACTCCTTTGCTTGTACGAAATATTTTTACTGTTGTTTCTTTTATTTCGGTCCATGCAGCGGGGTGGGGAGATAATCCTCTGATTTTGTTGTGTATATTATTAGTGGTGTCGTTCCAGTTTATTCGCATATCTTCTTTGAATATCTTTGGTGCGTGACGAAGTTCTATTCCTTCGGCAAGGATAGATTGCCTCTGCTGTGTACTCTCTCCATTTTCAATGGCACGAACTGTTTTTAGAAGTAATTCTCCGCCTAAATACATAAGTTTGTCGTGTATCGTTCCGGCATTGTCTTCTGGTAGTATGTTGATGGCTTGTTGCATCAGTATGTCGCCGGTGTCTATCTCGTGTTTTAGTTTGAATGTTGTCACGCCTGTTTGCAATTCACCATTTATCACGGCCCAGTTGATAGGTGCTGCACCTCGATATTGAGGCAAAAGAGATGCGTGTACATTTATTGTGCCGTGTTTGGGCATGTTCCATACTATCTCGGGAAGCATTCTGAACGCTACTACTACTTGTAAGTCGGCATTTATATCTCTCAATTCGTTGATAAAACTTTCGTCTTTCAACTTCTCTGGTTGTAGTATTTTTAAACCTCGTTCTTCGGCAAATAGTTTTACCGCTGATTTGTTTATCTTCTGTCCGCGACCCGAGGGTTTATCGGGCATCGTTACGACTGCTGCTATTTCGTAGCCATTGTCACACAACACTCTCAGACTTTCAACGGCAAAGTCCGGTGTTCCCATGAATATTATTTTCATACGCATCTTTTAGTAAAAAAAACAGTCGATAGCCGTAGTACGGCTACCAACTGCATTTCTTTGATTTGAACAATTAATCTTCGTCTGCGACTTCGAGATCTTCAATGTTGTCCATTGATTCTTCAATCTCTTCGTCGTCATCATCTTCGTCGTCCGTTTCAAGTCCTTCGATGTTCATTTCATCGTCGCCTTCGTTAGGCATGTCGTCGTCCAAATCGACGTCTTCTTTTACCGGAAACTTGATGAGGTAACTGAAGTCTTCTGTTTCAAACGGTAGGGCAGACATAAATCGTCCTCCTCCTATGTCATACATACAAATTTCATTCGCATAACCGTTTGGATACGCTTGCATGATAAGTTCGCGGAAGTTGTCATCTAACTTCTCGAAGTTCTTTATAATTCTAGGTTTTACTTTTCCCATATCTCTAATAGTTTTCGAGGGTCAAATATATAAAACTTATTATATCGCAATACTATATTGATGTTTTTTTTGTTTGTGTTTTAGTGTTAAGAAATCCTTACAACAAATTTAGTTTCTTTACGTTTGTGTAAACGTGGTCGTTATCATTCTGGTGTATGACATGGCCTATTTGTTTCGGTAAGTTGTCCATTATATCTTCAAAGAGTAGTTTTCGGTGTTGTTTATGATATCATGCCATATATACTTCTCAACGCGGAGATTTGTTACAGACATACCTTTGTCAACCATCGAATTTATCTCTTTGATATTGCTTACAGTGTCAAATATTACCTGTGTGCCACCTTTATTGTTTTCTGTCACGTACATTATCGCATCGTCTTTAATCTGCGATGTCGGCAAACATTAGTGGAGACTATTGGAAGTGTGGGTAAAAAGATTTACATTTGTGACGCAAAACAAATCATCGTAAAATACATTTAGTATGGAGAAAACAATAATAAGCAGTTTCGCTGAGTTGGAAGCCCTTGTAGGCAAGGAGTTAGGTGTATCAGATTGGCATACGTTTACACAAGAGCAGATCAACTTGTTTGCTGATGCCACATTAGATCATCAGTGGATACATGTTGATGAAGAGAAGTGTAAGACTGAATCTACTTTTGGTTCGACTATTGCACATGGATATCTCACGTTGTCAATTTTGCCGCACTTGTGGGAACAGATTGTAGATGTTCGCAACATAAAGGACCAAATCAACTATGGTATTGAGAACTTCAAGTACAACCAGCCTGTATTGGTAAATAGTCGTGTTCGTTTGCATGTAAATGTCGGCAGTGTTGTTAATTTGCGTGGTACGACAAAAGCAACAATGAGCGTAAAGCTTGAAATAGAGGGTAATAAAAAACCTGCATATACAGGTGAGATAGTTTTCCTCTATCACTTCAACGAATAAAAGATACAATGATTGGTAATCGGCAAAAGTCGGTTGCCAATTTTTTTTGTTTACATACCATATTGTTCTTGATGATTAGTTGAGACGATATCATCGGTTTAAACTTTAGCATCATTCGAAATGAGAGATACACAAGTTCAGTTTCAGTGCGTCATAGATACATGTCGTGAGATATTCACCAAGAAGATGAAAGATTATGGTACGGCGTGGCGTATAATGCGACCACAGTCGTTGACAGATCAGATATACATTAAGGTGAAGCGCATTCGTTCGTTGCAGGAGAAGGGCGTGGCACTGATAGATGAGGGTGAGCGCGATGAATTCATTGGAATAGTCAACTATGCTGCAATGGCACTTATTCAGCTCGAATTAGGTTATAGTGATTCTCCCGAGATGGATTATAGCGAGGCGGAACGCATGTATATTGAGAAGTTGAATGCTGCGAAATCGTTGATGGATAATAAAAATCATGATTACGATGAGGCGTGGCGCGATATGCGCATAAGTTCGATAACAGACCTTATACTTATGAAAGTGCATCGTACGAAGGAGATTGAAGATCATGATGGTCAAACTCTCATTTCAGAGGGTATTGATGCTAACTATCTGGATATGATAAATTACGCTGTCTTTGCGCTTATTAAGATAGATGAGGCTGAGTAAGTTTTGCGTCTTTTATAGAAAATGCAACAGCTTAACGGCGTATAATTTTGGTTTTTTGATAAAGCCGGAAGTGCATAACAACGTTTTAGCTTTGTCATGGTGAGAAAGAATTTCGAAAGTGAAAATACAATCTAATTAAATAACTGATTTACCTATGAACAAGATAATGAGTTTAATAGACAAGAAGGCTCTTCTCAATGTAGCGCGTTTGGTATTGGGTTTGCTGTTTATGTTTTCAGGTTTTGTCAAGTGCGTAGATCCGAGCGGAGGAGCAATTAAGATAAATGACTATTTCGTGGCATGGAGTTTAGATGTTCCGTTTGGGATATGTATGTTTCTGTCGTTTGTTCAGAATATCCTTGAGTTTATGGCCGGCTACTTGCTTGTTGTTGGAGTGTATGTTAAAGTGGCGTCGTTTGTGGCATTGTGTTTTATGTGTGTGTTTACACCATTGACTTTGTATATAGCCATAGCCAATCCGGTTAGTGATTGTGGGTGTTTTGGTGATGCTATCAAACTTACCAACTGGGGGACATTTTACAAGAATTTGATATTTTTGCCAATCTCGATTGCGGTATTTATCTGGGGAAGAAAAGCTAAATTCTTTCATGGCAAGGTTCGTCGCGCAATGGTTTGTGGCGTGGGTTTGATTGTAGCCTTTTTGATTTCGGTGTTGGGCATTACAAATGAGCCACTTATTGATTTTCGACCATTTAGTGTCGGTGTAGATATTCGTAAGTCGATGTCTGTGCCAGCCGATGCTCCTCTGCCAGAGTACAAGACGACGTTTATACTTGAGAAAGACGGGAAACAGCAAGAGTTTGACGAGACAACGTACCCTTACGAGGATTCAACTTGGGTATATGTGGAGACGCGAACAGAGGTTATAAGTGAAGGATATGTTCCTCCGATTAAGGATTTTACACTCATACATGAGCAATTTGGAGTTCTCACAGACGATATACTTACACGGTCAAATATGGTGATGTTGGCTGTTGCGCCATCGTTGGAGTCATTGTCGTCGGAGCATGTTTCGAGAGTGAAACATCTTTCGGATTTGTCATTCAATAGTGGAATGTCGTTTTATATTGCTACGTCTGAGTCCGGCAGTCAGTTGAGAGCTTTTGAGAATAAGGCAGAAGCAGGTTTTGACTTCTTACAAGGAGATGAGACGATGTTGAAAACCATAACACGTGCTCCGGTGGGAATATTGGTTATACGCGATGGAGTGATAATCGCTAAATATCATATAGACCATTTGCCGTATGACAGAGCTTTTGAAAACATACAGAGTGTATATTTGCAGGAAATAGAGCGCCAAAATGTACGATTGATTATTATAACCATTATCTTTGCAGTCGGAATAATATTAATATCATTATATAAAAAACGCAAAATTAATAGAAATGAGACAGAAAATTGTAGCAGGTAACTGGAAGATGAACAAGACTCTTCAGGAAGGTGTAGAACTTGCAAAAGGCGTGAACGACATTTTGAAGGCTAATGCGCCAAAGTGTACTGTTATTCTCGGTACTCCGTTTATTCACCTTACAGAGGTTGTAAAGACTGTAGATGCTAACCTTATCAAGGTTTCGGCAGAGAATTGTGCAGACAAGGCAAGTGGTGCTTACACAGGTGAAGTGTCTGCCGCTATGGTTAAGTCAACAGGAGCGCAATATGTTATTCTTGGTCACTCAGAGCGCCGTACATACTACGGTGAGACTGACGCGATCTTGAAAGAGAAGACAGATCTTGCTCTTGCTAACGGTCTTCTTCCTATCTTCTGTATTGGCGAGACTCTCGAAGAGCGCGAGGCAGAGAAGCATTTCGATGTAGTGAAGGGTCAGATTGAGAATGCTCTTTTCCACCTTTCAGCAGAGGATTTCGGAAAGATAGTATTGGCTTACGAGCCAGTTTGGGCTATCGGTACCGGAAAGACAGCTACAAGCGAGCAAGCACAGGAGATACATGCATACATCCGTGGTGTTGTTGCTGCAAAGTATGGCAATGAGGTGGCAGAGAATACATCTATACTTTATGGTGGTTCTTGCAAGGCTTCAAATGCTAAGGAACTTTTCGCTCAGAAAGATATTGACGGTGGTCTTATCGGTGGTGCTTCATTGAAGGCTGAGGACTTCTATGGTATCATTGAGGCGTACAATTAAAAGTACTTTTGCATATAAAAAAGCCGTCCGAACCCGGACGGTTTTTTTATGAGCTTATGTTTCTATGCGTTTGACTTGTTGATGGGTAAGTTGATTGTAAATGTTGTGTATTCACCTTCTTTTGTGGTGAATGATATATCACCATTGTGTTCTAAGATTATGTTTTTGACTATGGCAAGTCCTAATCCCATTCCGGTGGACTTTGTAGTGAAGTTCGGTTTGAAAATCTTCTCTTGAATTTCGGCTGGTATGCCGTTGCCATTGTCTGTGATTGTGATGTTGACGTAGTCGGTGTTTTTTGTCAGCATAATGTCAATGAGAGCTTTGCGGTCGGACGGCATAGCTTGTATGGCATTTTTGATGAGGTTGTTAAATACACTTGTCATTTGGTCTCCATTGGCAAAGATTAAGGCCTCTTGTGTATTTGTCGTATAGGTCAGAGAGAGGTTTTCTGTTTTTGCCCATAGAGTAATGGTGTTTTGTAGTCGTTCGCAGATGTTTATTATGTTTTTCTCTCCGTGAGGTGTTTTGGCGAGCGAAGAGAATTCCGATGCGATAAATGACAATTGGTCAATTTGTTCAATGAGAGTATTAGATACTTTGTGAATAAATGAGTCGAAATCGTCTCGATGACTATCCCATGCTTTGACAAGATATTGCACTGATAGTTTCATTGGTGTTAGTGGATTTTTAATTTCGTGGGCGATTTGTCTTGCCATTTCTCGCCAAGTGTTTTCTCGTTCTGATGCTGCAAGTTTTTCTGCGCTGTATGCCAATTCATCGAGCATTCTGTTGTATTCTTTGACGAGGATACCTATTTCATCGTTGTGAGGATAGTTGATTTTTTTGTTTGTTTTGCCAAGAGCTATATTCTTGATGTTGTCGGAGATGACAAAAAGCGGTTTTGTAATAGAGCGCGTCATGAACGATGACAAGCCGATAGCTATGAGTATTAGCAACATGTATATGTTTGTAATTGGTACAAACGAAGTCATGAGACTTGTGTTTTTGGCCTTTAAGTCAGAGAAATATGGTATATTTAGGTATACTAAGGTTTGGTTGTCGTCGTTGATAATAGGCATGTAGAGAGAGAAGTATTGTAGTTTGCCAATGTTTTCTTTTACGAAAATCTCGTCTTGAGAGAGAGGATTCCGTAGTTCTCTGAATGCCTCTGGGTTAATTAGGGTAGAGGCTATGCCACTTGAGAATAATTCTCGACGCGATGTTGCTTTTAAGTAACCATCTGTGCCATAAATATTTATATCAATCAGGAATGTGTTTGCGGCACGCCAAAGTAGATTGTCTACTTCTTCGCTTGTTGTTACAACAGACAAGTCGTGTTGAATGACTTTTGATATTGATGTCAGTGTGTCGGATAGTCGTTTGTGTGAAATTTCTTCGTATCGTTTTACGGATTGATAACCTTGGGCAATACAGAATACGAGAAGCAGAGCTAAGATGAAGAGAACAAACGAGTATTGTATACGGTCTTGAATGGAAGAAATATTAAATAGTCTTATTCCACTCAGGCTTATTATATAGAGTATTACAATGCTTATTGTGAATATCGATAGTACTAAAAATGAGTATGCAGCGATGAAATTGTCAATATCTGTCGATGGATAACTTATTACTATGGTGTGATTTTTTGTCGGTTGTGAAATAAGATGTGAATGAGCGTTGAATTGTTGGAATGTTTTTACGGTATCTATCCATTGGTTGTTGGAAGGATATTGCAGAGAACCATGTTCTGCAGATAGGACGCCATCATAGTATAGAGCGTATGAGTAAGTTTCAAGTTGGTTGTTACTCATTCTGTCTCTGCTATTGGTGAGTAGTTTGGGGTAACCTATCAGGTCGTTGTTGTGTTTGGCGTTAATCTCTATAAATAGCCGAGATGTTTCATATTCAAATACGCCAAGATAACTTGCTCTGCCGTCGTTGTCAATGAGACAGTAGAAATTTGATTTTTCACCAATCTGATTTCCGTACTCTTCTATCATGTGTCCGAAGAATTCGTAGCAATTGTGTTGGTCGTTTTGAGTTGTTAGTGTGAGTAAGGCGTAGCTATCTTGACAAGGAATAACTTGAAGGTCGTATCTGCTGAAGTATCCGTCAAAATATCTGTTGCGCAGATATTCGTAGAGCAAGTCATCGTCTTTTCCGATGTGTGATTTTATCTGGTTGTCGTTCGAAATTTCGTCTTCCAATGATATTAACAATGTCTCTGCAACTGGGTCGTCTTCACGTGTTAGTTGGAAGGCAATGTTGCTTTGTAACAGGAATCTTGATGTGTATTCTTTTTTATTGTTTAGTACTGTCATCAGCAACAAGGAGAAGAGTGACATTGCAAATACTTGCCATACGAAGTTTTGAAATGTGATGCTCTTTTGTGTTGATGTTGCCCATTGAAGAGAGAATAGCAAAGATAGAATCATCAGAGTGATACACACTATTTTTACTATCGTCATTGGCTGAATGTCGATATCCTCGGCATAAAGTATTATGTCGGCAGAGTGAAATACTATAGCATTAATGATATAACATAATAAAAGGAATATTATCAACGGGAGAGACCATCGGACTATTTTGTTGTCGATTATGATATGTTTGTATGTTAGTAGAACTATCGTTGTTATCAGACTGCAACACAATGTCAAGTGTGCCAATGAAGGCATCCACCAATCCATGGCAAAGACGGTAGATGAAAAAACGTCCCATGTTTGTATGGGTTGTGGAAGTTGTATTTGGGTAGACCAGAGATAGATGGCTAATGCAATAAGTGTTCCGAGTGATAATTTTAGCCACATCTGTTGTATGCGTCTTACAACGAACACTAATAGTGCAAGCATCGAAATGAGCCATATTATAATGGTTGCGATGGCAATATAATTGTCTTTGTACTCACTGTTGTTTGTCGGCACAAAATAGAAAAGTGTATCTCCGGAGGCATCTTTAATAGCTGTTGATGTCTCGTTGTATGGAGTGTCGCTTATGAGCGAATTCTTAGAGGCTTTAAGGCTTTTGTGAAACGACTGTTGTAGATATTCGTTTTCGTATGCGTAATTGTTCTTTAGTTTGAGAGCGACTATTGCAGTGATGTCCTGAGGCTGATTGTTGTCGGAAATAAGTGTTGAGTCTTTCTTTACAATATAATACCATCCGTTGTTTGTTGTTTCTACTTTTTTTTGAGAATGGTACAGAGTGTCGATATTGGGGAATGTGGCATTGTGCCAATCTATGAGAGAGTCTTTTTCAAAAAGATAAAGTGAATAGTCGTCCGTTTTGTAGGAGTGCAGGTGTTTTTTGCTGTTGTTGGCAATTATCTCTTGGGCTATATTGCCCATTTTTTTTTCGTGTCTTAAAATAGTCTTTTGTATAAATTTAGCGTTATCTACATCGTTGGAATATGTCATGTCATAAGAAAAGTAGTTTATGCACATAGACAATATTCCGACTATAAGACATGTCCAGATGGTATATAGTTGACGCATGACTATTTAATTAAGAAATCCATCATTTTCTCTTCTTCTATATAAGCTTGTAGACGGTCTCCAATTTTCACCTGACCTACGCCTGCCGGTGTACCCGTGTATATCAAATCTCCTATTTTCAATGTGAAATATCTTGATACGTAGCTCACTATGTTGTCAATGGTGAATATCATATCAGAAGTGTTGCCCGTCTGTCTTCTTTCGCCGTTTATATCGAGGTGAAAATTGATATTCTGCACGTTGGAGAATTTCTCTTTGCTGATGAATTCCGATATTGCGGCTGAAGAGTCAAAAGCTTTTGCTTTTTCCCATGATTGTCCTTTAGCCATCAGTTCTAACTGTAAGTCACGAGCTGTAAAGTCTATGCCAATGCCTATTTCGTCGTAGTAACGGTGTGCAAACTGAGGTTCTATATGTCTGCCTAATCTGTTGATACGGACTACAATCTCAGTCTCGTAATGAAACTCGTTGGCAAAGTCGGGTATGAAGAATGGGTTGTTGACCCTCAAGATGGCGGAATCAGGTTTCATGAATATGACTGGCTCTTCCGGCTTCTCTAAGTTCATCTCTTTGGCATGACTTGCGTAGTTGAGTCCAATGCAGATTATTTTCATTTCATGTTCAGTTTAATGTTTGTCAACTGATTTTTAGTGTCTAAAGGAAAGTCGTTGTTCATTATCCAAGCATAGTATCCTTGGTCGGTTGCCAAAACGTCGGTTACACGTTTGCCTTTATGTTTGCCGAAGTTGAAAACTGCGTCACCTTTTTCGTCATATATCATTCTGCCCATGTAGTCTACGTTTCTGTTTTGTGATGAAAATTCAGAAAGTACAGCTATATCGTTTTCAAGGGTAGGGTATTTGTCGAGTTGTGCTTGTAATACTTCGTATGTCGCTTTTGCATCAGCGAGAGCCGAATGTGCATTTACCAACTCTTTGTTGCAGTAGAAGCTATAAGCTGCTTCCAATGTGCGTTTTTCCATCTTGTGGAATATCGTCTGTACATCTACGAATCGACATTTGCGCAAGTCGATAGGGTTGTCGCATCGCAGGAATTCTTCGGCTAAAAGAGGTATGTCGAAACGATTGGAATTAAATCCTCCAATGTCACTTCCTTCTATTAATTTTGAAATGGTTTTTGAAATGCTCTTAAACGTAGGACAGTCTTTTACATCGTCGTTCGTAATGCCGTGTACGCTTGAAGCGCTTTCACTGATAGGAATTTCTGGGTTGACTCTGTATGTATGACACTCTTCATGTCCGTCAACGAAGACTTTGAGAATAGATATTTCCACTATTCTGTCTTTTGCAATGTCAAGACCTGTTGATTCGATGTCAAAGAAGACTATCGGTTTTGTGAGTTTAAGTTTCATTGTTCGTTCTTTATTCGTCTACTTCTTTTCTGTAGTGGCTTCTTTTTCAGTCGGTGTTAGAATAAACTTTTTACTTATAGGTGTGCTTTTGTCAAAGAGTTTTTCAGGTATGACCAGTTTTTCTTTAAATGGCTGTGCTTCGGGAGACTCTATAGATATGGTGTAGGTTCCCGGGCCTATAGCTATTAGGAAAGTAGAGCGTTTCATGTTTGCTTTAAGATTTGCTACCATTTCTCCGGTCTCGTCATAGACATGAATACGAGGTGTCTCTGTTAGTTTCTTTGGGTCTTCGTCTCCATTTTTCAGACCGACGAAACATTTGAAGAGGGCTATTGCCGGTTCTACATCTTCATAGATGATGGCATAGATGTCACGTCCGCCATACCCTTCTTTGCGTATAGATGATATGTAACCGTATCTCCCGTCTGATGTGTGCGATATTGTCAAGTTGTCGTAAGTGTCATTTATCGGATATTGCATTTGTGTGGGTTTGCCCCATGTTTTCGTTTGTTCGTTGTAGTCCGAATAAAATAAGTCATATCCACCCATTGATGACTCTCTGTTGGAAGCAAAGTACAGCCGTTTGCCGTTTGGCGACATGCTTGGGTAATTCTCGTCCGATGACATTTGATTGACTTCTCCAGGCAGAGGACGAGGTGTTCCCCATGTGCCTCTTGATTTTATGGAGTAGAATAGATCCAAAAGACCGTTCTCCATTGTCTTTGTGAAAATCATTGTATCGCCTGTCACGGTGAATGTGGCAGCTACCTCGTCTCCTTTATCGTTGATGGGCATTTCAAATTTTTCGGCAACTCCGAACTTTCCGCCTTTACCTTTTCTCTCGCTTTTTAAAAGACTAAATTGAACGTCTCTATTTGAACAGAATATAACCTCATTTTCTGATATTCCGGCAACGTATTCGTCATAAAGCGTGTTGATGTCTGCTCCTGAAACATCTTTGCATTTACTCCAATTCAATCCCAAGTTGTCGCTCACTTTAAGGTTGAAGTAATTTAGCATTGCCATAGAATTGTACTTTTCGTCTGTCGAGAATATCAACGTCTTTCCGTCTGGGAAAATATATGGGTTAATCTCTTGGTTGACGGTGTTTATCGTTGAGCCTAAATTGACAATTGGAATATTTGTTGGGTTTTTCACCATGCGTTCAGCATTTGCTATCCACACTTGTAGCTTTTTGGCCTTGTCAATATCTTCTTTGTTGGTTGTCATAGTCAGATATTTGTTGATATGAGCCGAGGCTTTACTAAAGTTGTGGGCATGGTAATAAGCAAGAGCCGCCATGTAATAGGCTTCCGTCTCTCCCGGCTCTTTTTCTATGAATTTTTCAATGAAATAACATGCTGTATCGCGAGGCATTTCTATTTGTAATATTGATTCTGCCAAACGATATAAGAGTGATAGATTTGTCTTTTGTTTTGGATATGCTTTGATATATTCGGCATACGCTCTGTTGTAGTTTCCTGCTTCAAAATATGCTTCTGCACGAGGGTTTAAAAAATCTTCTTCTTGTTGTGCACAGATACATGTAGCGAATATGAACAATAGTAATGTTGATAGTGTTTGTTTGAGTCTTATCATGGTATTTGTATTTTGCGTTTTTAACTTTTACAAAAATACTGAACATATTGTGAATATCAAATTATTTAAATACAATATTCATGTAATGTCAACGCTCATAAGTGAGAGTTTTTTTTGATTCAACAATAGAAAAAATAAAGAGGTGCTGTAATCTCTACAGCACCTCTAACCCTTAAATCAGTTTGTTAACCAAATCCCAATCTATGAAAAAATCTACGTTGCAAAAGTACGCTGTTTCCTCGAATTGCCATATTAAATGTTGTTAAGCATTCGTAAAGATAGTTTATGTGTCATTTGTTAATGTATCTTCGAGTAATCCAACTACTTACTATTACGCTGGGTGTTTTTTTGTTGTTACAATTTTTGTGTGTTTTTTATAGTTTCGGTTCGTTCAAGACTGATTTTTGACGAACTGTATTTTTATCTATTATCTTTTGTATTGATAACATCTTATCTGATGGGAACATCCTAGGTTCAACTCCATATTACGAAAATTTAGAAGTCGAAAACAGAAGTCATAAAATACATTATTGATGAGGATACTATAAAATAATTAGCATAAAAATCACATCAAACGGCTCCTATCTACAATATGTGGCGAGGAGCTGTTTTTTGATTTTCTTGTAGCAGACTGCGTCTTGTGTGTTTGGGGGAGTGGCTGAAAACAGGTATGTTTGCCATGCAATATACACAAACAAAACAAACTCACTAGTGTCCACTTTTTTCAGTGGACACTAGTGATTGTCTTTAGAAAAGTTTCTCAGGGTATTCTCCGGCGTTGATAAGAGCTTGTATCTTGTCGACTACCGATTGACGGTCAGCAGCGTATGTTACGCCGAACCATTTGCTTGTAGTGTCGAGAACCTCTACGGTGGCTGTCTTCTCCGTGATGAGTTTGTTGACCATCAACGGAATGAAATATTCACATTTGAGGTTGCTGATATTCTCTTTCAAGAACTCAATGAAATACTCTTCCGAGTATTTGAAATAGTCAGGTGTAAAGCCCCACATGTTCATTGATACCGGAGTGTTATCTTCGATGACAACCCAATTGCCATCTTCGTCTTTGTAGCTTACATTTCTGTCGATGCGCATTATCTCGGTGCGTTCAACGACTGTCTCCAACAATGCATTGGCGTCAGTAGAGCATACGCCACGAGCCACTGTCCCGCTCTCTGATAATGTGTTGCCAACGCGGAAGCCAACCATACAATATTTATTCTTCTGACCATCTTTCAACTCCGACAAGTATTTGCCCAATACAGCAAACGAGTCTCTTCCGTAGAAGTCATCGGCATTGATAACGGCAAAAGGTTCATTTATGACGTCTTTACCCATTAGTACAGCGTGGTTTGTGCCCCATGGCTTTTCGCGCCCTTCGGGACAAGTGAAACCTGCCGGTAAGTCGTTGATATCCTGGAAGACAACTTCTACAGGTATGTGGTTTTCGTATTTTGAAAGTACTTTCTCTCTAAAGTCCTGTTCAAAAGACTTTCGAATGACGAAAACTATCTTTCCAAAACCTCCGCGTATTGCGTCAAATACAGAGTAGTCCATTATTGTCTCTCCGTTTGGACCTAATCCGTCAAGCTGTTTCAAGCCGCCATAGCGGCTACCCATGCCCGCAGCAAGAATAAATAAAGTTGGTTTCATAATTTATTTTATTATTTTTGTGTTTTCATAGATGCAAAAATAGTGATATTATTCTATTTCGTACAATTTTATCTATCGTTACGTCAGAATATTATTATTACAATAATTTTTTTGTGCCTATAGGTATTATTGACAGAAGTCTTATATAGTTAAATTTTATACGCAAAGGTATATGAATCTTCTTATTGCAGATAGTGGTTCTACCAAGACAGATTGGGCTCTCTTGAGCGATGGCGATGTTGTTCGTCAATGGCAGACTTCGGGTATAAATCCTGTTATGCAAACTACCAACTCTATCATTGCAACCTTACAAAGCGACTATTCGCATTGGTCAGATTTTGATGTTGACAAAGTGCGTTTCTATGGAGCCGGATGTATGGGAGGGGAGAGTAGTCTCACAGTCCGTCAGGCGTTGTTCTCTATCTGCAAGGGTAATCCGCATATTGAAGTAGCCTCTGACTTGCTCGGTGCTGCGTGTGCTCTTTTTGGTTCAGAACCGGGTGTGGCTTGTGTCTTGGGAACAGGTTCCAACTCCGGATTTTTTGATGGTTCTGTCATTACTTGCAATGTGCCACCTCTTGGTTATATTTTGGGCGATGAGGGTAGTGGTGCATACATTGGTAAATGTGTTGTTTCCAACTGTTTGAAAGGTCTCACAAGTGTGGCTTTGACGGAGAAACTCTATTCGTGGAGCGGACTTACCTATTATCAGTTTATTGAGTCGGTATATCGTAAGCCTTTTGCCAATCGTTTTTTAGCTCGCTTTACTCAGTTTGCCAAGGAGAATATTGATTCAGAAGAGATTCAGCAGATTATAGAGTCTGCCTTTGAGACTTTCGTTCAGCGAAATCTGTTGCAATATGAGGGGGTTGAGAACGTAAATATAGGTTTTGTCGGTGGTGTTGCGGTGGCTTTTGAAGAGCAGTTGCGTAAAGTGCTAAAACGCCATTTCTCAAATGATATTGTCATCATGTCGTCGCCTATCGAAGGTCTTATTCGACATGCTAAATAGTGGCGTTATCGTTCCGCTTTTTCCCAAAGATTTTGACAGCCAATATACTTAGTTCGTAGAGGATATATATAGGCAGTCCGACCATCAGTAGTGTGAAAACGTCTGTTGTCGGCGTTATTATTGCCGCTAAAATGAGTATCGCCAATACTGCGTGTCTGCGGTAACGGCTCATCATTGTGCTATCTATTATGCCCATTCTTGACAGCAATAGAGAAGCAAGGGGTATTTCAAACATTACACCCATCATGAGTGATAACATGAGCAAGGTATCTAAATAGCTCTTTAGTTGTATCATATTGCTCACTTCGGCAGATACTTCGTAAAGAGAAAGAAATCTGAATGATAATGGGAATATAAGCGTGTAGTTGAGTAATACGCCTATGTAGAAAAGCAAAAGTCCGACGGTCAGCATGACTACGGCAATTTTACGTTCGTTGCGATACAATGCCGGTGCGACAAATCCGAATACCTCCCATAGTATATATGGAAAGCCGACAATCAGTGACGCATAAAATGCTATTCGTATATGAGCCATCAGTTGTCCTGTCAGCTCGGTATTGATTAGCTCTACTTTAAATCTCCCCGGTGAAATATTCTCTGCTGATAATGCACTTCCGATATTGCGCAACCATTCATATAGCACAAAGTCGTCATGCCCCGGAGCAAGTATTATGGCAAACAACTCATCTTTCATGACGAACATTCCCACCATGAGCACTACGAGCACTATTATCACTCGTAGCAACACCTTTCTCAGTTCGTCAAGATGTTCCCAAAATGTCTGTCCGCCGGTCTCTTTCAATGTGTTGTGTTATGCTTGTTTCTTCTCTTTGTCGCTCTCTTCCTCTTCTTTCTTCTGCTCTTCGCTGTCTATGCCTTTCATGCCTTCTTTGAACGAGTGAATGCCTTTGCCCATGCCACGCATAAGTTCCGGTATCCTCTTGCCTCCGAAGAAGAGTAGTGCTACAGCGGCTATTATCACAAGCTCTTGTATTCCCAAGCCCATAATGCTGAGTAATGTCATGTTTTCCATTGTTTGTATGGTTATAGTTTTGATATTATCATTTCACATGCTTTGCAGTTGAACGACAGTTCGTATTCTTCACGGTCGTTCACAAGGTGCAAAGGTAATAAATTTCTGTATTTAGCATTCTCTTTCAGGCACATTCCTCTCTCATGCATGATGCAGTGTCGTGTCGTCATCACTACGGCTCCCTTGTAGTTGCCTTGTCTTTCGTAGCCCCATTGTTTTGTCGTAGCTCCATGACGTTCGTAGAAAGCTTTTGCCTTTTCGTTGATGACGTTGTCGCACATGTCGAGTTCGTTTGTCATGTAAGGTGTTGAGCATGTCGGCATAGTGTACTCTTTGGCTTTGAAATGCTCTTGTCTGCGTTGGGTATGGAGTTCTGTCGCATCACGTCGCATAGCGTTAAGTTCCGAACTTACTATGAAGAGACCTTTGGCTCGCTCACCAATAGTCACGTTATAGCATTCATATATCGTTGCTCCTAATTTGGAGAGTTGTCTGATGAGGTTTGACTCTGCGCTGTTGATGTTGTTGGCCGTTTCGTGGGGTAGAGCACGACTTAAAGAGGTCGTTATACCATCGTGATCTGTTATGGTGATAGCAAATATACCATCGTCAGAACAGTCGAAGTGGATATTTATTTCGATGACTCTCTTCGTAGCTCCTCGTTCCAAGAGAGCTTCAAAACGAACATCGGCATTGCGATATATCATCACTCCCTCTGTAAGTCCGCCTATGCGACGTGGAAATATCTGTCTGCCTTCGACTCTGTTGACGTTAAATCCTTCAAATTCTTCCTTTTTGTTTATGAAGCATAGACCGTCACCATTACTTATCTGTATATCTGAATCTAATTCAAATGAGTTACGTTGTACCTTGACTACCTTTCCGAGTTGTTCACCGAAAGACTTCGGCGTCAGTGGTTGTGAGATACTGCGTTGTCTGCCGTTGAAGAAATATGTGGTAAATCCTCTGTTGAAACTCTTCTGTGGTGATGGTTCGAAGACTGCTTTTGTCGTACCACTTGATGAACGTTGATATTCCGGACGTCGCGCTATTATCTCATCGAGCACTCTTCGGTAGTGAAGAGTGATGTTTGCCACGTAGTTTTTATCTTTGAGTCGCCCCTCTATCTTGAATGTCGAGGCTCCTGCGTCGATGAGGTCTTCTATATGGTCTGTGAGGTTAAAGTCGCGCAACGACAACAGATGACGTCCTCGCTCTATTGTGTTGCCGTCTTTGTCTTTTAGGTTGTATGCTCTTCTGCAAGGTTGTCCGCATTCGCCTCTGTTGGCTGAACGTCCTCCCAAGCATTGGCTCATGAAACATTGGCCGCTGTAGCTTACGCATAACGCTCCGTGTATGAAGCATTCGAGACGCACATCTGTCTCGCGAGATATATTAGTTATTTGTTCTTTTGTCAGTTCTCTTGCCAAGACCACTTGCTTGAATCCTATGTCTTGCAGAAACTTTACCTTCTCTACGCATCTGTTGTCCATCTGCGTTGAAGCGTGGAGTTCGATGGGAGGCATGTCGCACTCCAAGAGACCCATATCCTGAATGATGAGAGCGTCAACGCCTATCTCGTATAGTTGCCATGCTATCTTAACTGCCTGTTCTATCTCATTGTCATAGAGTAAGGTGTTTAGAGCGCAGAATATCCTCACACCGTATTGGTGAGCATAGTCAACGAGTTTCTCTATATCTTCAAGGGTGTTTGCAGCAGCTTTACGCGCTCCAAACATCGGAGCACCAATATACACAGCATCTGCGCCATGGTCGATGGCAACTATTCCGCACTCTAAGTCGCGTGCCGGTGATAGTAACTCTAAAAAGTGTCTTTCCATATCAAATACAAAAAAGGCGGTGTTCTCACACCGCCCTGTAATCCGCCGCACCGTATGGATTATTTAAACTCCTTATGACAGGATTAGGGTGCCACACATACTCTGTAATCTTCCGTTAGCTATCTAAAGATAGACCTCCGAAGAGGTTGAAGCCCGCCATTGTAGTGTTTAAGCGTCGCCCATTAGATTGTAAATGTTGAGTTTAACAATCAAATATCCGATGCGGCTTATGCTTTACTTTTTACAAATATAGCTCTTCAGACTTTAATATGCAAATTATTTCGTGTCGTTTTTTGCTATATTTCTGTGTCTGTTGGCTATCTCTTTGTGTTTCAATTTGAAGTATTTTGTTCGGTATTCTTGTAGACAATTGCCTCTATACCTTTAGGGTTCTCGCCATATTCGTTTGCTCCCGGTGTGCTGTCAAATAGCGTGAAAATGAACAATACTATGCCACCTACGTATGGTACAAAGGAAATGAAATACCACCAACCTGATTTATTTATGTCATGTAGTCGGCGTACTGTTACGGTGATGGACGGTATCATGATGGCGATGAGTAATGCTATCATGATTATGTATAAGATTATTGATACTACTAAGCCTGTTTCGTTTTGAAACACTGCAGATAATGATATTGTTGTTGCACATATCAAACCTAATAGCATTATGGCAAGAATTATTGCCAATACCAATACTCTGAACGTCGTGCTCTGCCTTGTATAGTGGCATATTTACTGAGCACCGAACGTACTGCTTCTATCATGTTCATAATTTCTTAATTTTATTATTATTAATTTGTGTGTTTATATCTCATTTCTATTTCTTATTTCTCTCTTCTTTCGAGAGCTACAACCGACTCTACATGATGAGTGTGTGGAAACATATCCACTGGTTGCATCTTTGTCACTTTGTAGTCACAGTCGAGTAGAGACAAATCTCGTGCTTGTGTGGCTGAATTACAACTCACGTATACAATGCGTTGAGGAGCAGCCTTGAGTATCGTATCTATTACATCGGGGTGCATTCCAGCTCTTGGTGGGTCAACAATCATCACATCAGGGTAGCCATGACGCTCTATGAGTTCAATGTTAAGCACATCTTTCATGTCGCCAGCATAAAAGACGGTGTTTTCTATGTCATTGATAGATGAGTTGACTTTAGCATCTTCTATAGCCTCTGGAACATATTCGATACCCACAACTCTCTTAGCATGGCGAGCAACAAAGTTGGCTATTGTTCCCGTACCTGTATAAAGGTCGTAAACTATCTCATCACCTTTCAAGTCGGCAAACTGACGTGTTATCTTATATAGTTCGTAAGCCTGTTCGGAATTGGTCTGATAGAACGATTTAGGTCCAACTTTAAACTTTATACCCTCCATCTCCTCCATGATATGGTCATTACCATAATATACTGAAATGTCGAGGTCTCCTATTGTGTCATTCCCCTTTGGATTGATACAATACATCAGTGATGTTATCTGTGGAAAAGCTTTGTGAAGTCCTTCTAAAAGAGCTTCTCGTCGCTCCTTATCTTCATGGAAAAACGATAAGACAACCATGATGTCACCTGTTGAAGCAGTACGTATTATAAGAGTGCGAAGAAAACCTTTTTGTTCTTTGAGGTCAAAGAATTCCAGGTTGTTATCTTTAGCATAAGCACGTATCCACATACGTATTTCATCAGATGGACTCATCTGTAGGTGACACTCTGTAATGTCAACAACTTTATCAAACAGTCCAGGTATATGAAATCCTAAACCTTGTTTGTCTGTTAT
This sequence comes from uncultured Bacteroidales bacterium, assembly GCA_937892255.1. Classification (GTDB taxonomy): domain Bacteria; phylum Bacteroidota; class Bacteroidia; order Bacteroidales; family Marinilabiliaceae; genus W3P20-009. The sequence goes on from CALAUL010000057.1 coordinate 55,400, forward strand.
CTCCTCACTGCTTTTCATCTCTTCAGGTGAAAGCCATCTCTTGTTGGAGAACGTAAACTCTAACTTGTTACGATAGTATTTGTTCTTTGCCGATGGTAGGATAGGTAATTGCTCTGGGAGTTCTACTTTACCTATACGTTGTAGGTTGTTGAGAACCTCGCGTGCCTTATATTCAAGCTGTTTCTCGTAAGGTATATTTTGCCATTTGCAACCGCCACATACTCCAAAATGCTTGCAAAAAGGAGTTGCTCTCATTTCTGAGTATTTATGAAATGCCACGGCATTGCCTTCATAATAGCTACTACGTTTTTTTGTCACTTGTATGTCCACAATGTCTCCCGGTACGGCTCCGTTGACAAACACAACTCGTTCGTCTACTCGACATAAAGCCTTGCCTTCTGCAGCTACATCTGTTATCTCAACCTCTCTAATGAGGGGTTTGTTTTTTCTTGAACGTCCCAATTTCGTTTCTCCTATTTATAATTATTAGGCGCAAAACTACATATAATATTTGTAAAATCGGGCTCGTTGTGTTTTTTTGTTTATATTCATGCATTAATCTTACTCGGACGTATTTATTATTCCTTCCACACCAGTTCGTGTACTATACTCCATAACTCCACATTCCTAATTGATAACTCCTAATTGTCCATTCTTAATTCTACATTGTCAATTCCTAATTGAATAAATTCCTAATTGAAAAATTCCTATCTCCTACCTCCTACCTCCTCTCTCTTATCTACTATCTCCTAACCCCTATCTCCTAACTCCTAATTCCTAACTCCACCCTCCTAACTCTTCTTTGAAATAGTATTCACTCTCAATATACTCCTCAATTCGCTCACTGTAAGCCCCTTAATGTTTCTCAAAAAAGCTCTATCTCTCAATTTCTCTATAAG
>CALAUL010000058.1 GCA_937892255.1 uncultured Bacteroidales bacterium
TAGTTCATGATTGAGAACATACCCTTCTTCATCTCACCACCATACCATGTGTTGATGATAACCTGCTCCTTTGATGTAAGGTTGAACACAACAGCTGTCTCTGAATTAAGACCAAGCTCCTTATAGTTCTCTACCTTTGCCTTTGATGCGTTATATACTACAAAGTCAGGCTCAAAATCCTTCAATTCTTCCTCTGTTGGACGAATGAACATATTCTTTACGAAGTGTGCCTGCCATGCTACCTCCATGATGAAACGGACACGAAGGCAAGTAGCTTTGTTAGCACCGCAGTAACCATCTACTACGTAAAGTTTCTTGTTTGAAAGTTCTTTTATTGCAAGATCCTTAAGCGCTGCCCAAGTCTCCTTTGTAACAGGCTTGTTGTCATTCTTATATTCGTCAGAAGTCCACCATACAGTATCCTTACTTGTTTCGTCCATTACGAAGAACTTATCCTTAGGTGAACGACCTGTGTAAACACCTGTCATTACGTTAACAGCACCAAGCTCTGTTTCCTGTCCTACCTCAAAGCCTTCAAGACCTGCCTTTGTCTCTTCAGCAAACAACTCTTCATACGAAGGATTGTGAAGTACTTCCACTGCACCTGTAATGCCGTACTTTGTTAAATCCAAATTTGCCATGTTTTGTCTTTATAATTATGTTAGTATTTGTGATATTCCTATCTGTGTTTTTTCAACCTTACAAAAATAGCATTGTTTATTCAAATTGCAAGTATTAAATAAAGATTTTTTTCTGCAATAACCGCTTTTTTACTCTGCTATTCTCAACAAACTCCTTTTACTACGCTCTATCTCATAATGTTTCACTCCTTTTGTATCTCTTTTCTATTCCCTATTTTGTACACTTCACACGCATGAAGCTCTTCTTTTTATATGTTTTGTAGTCGTTGCACAGCTCTCGAAAGGCCATAACGAAACAACACAATCTCTTCAAGAACCATTTTGTAAAAGTTCACCAATGCATAGATTAAACATATATATTCGTAGCATAAAAAAGAAAGGCTCAACATCTTCATGTCGAGCCTTCTGTGATACCGGAGGGATTCGAACCCCCAATCTCCTGGGCCGTAACCAGGGGCATTAATCCATTGTGCTACGGTACCATTATTTTGCACCGCAAATGTATGAGATATTTTTATTATACGCAAAGCATTTAACTACTTTTAAAAGCCGTTTAGAATTTATTGTATAAGCGGTAGTCTCTGCGGTGCAACGAGCAACATCTAAAAGCATTTTACAAATCGTCCATCTTAGCAGATATGTCGATACTTGTCGGAGCATCGCCCTTGTTATTTTGATAGACAGAAGGCAAGACGCCGAACTCTTCTTTAAAGTATTTGCTGAAGTACTTCGGATTGTTGAAGCCCACGGCATAGGCCACATCAGCTATATTCTGACGTTTGTCGGAAAGCATTTGCGCAGCTCGTTTCAGACGTATTACTCTTATAAACTCTATTGGTGAGCGTCCAGTTATGGCTGTAAGTTTCTTATATAGGTGCACACGACTCATGCCAAGGCTTCGGCTTAAGTCTTCGACTGAAAGGTCTGCGCTTGTCATGTTGTCTTCGACGTACTTTATGGCTTTCTCGATAAGCACTTCGTCAAGGGGTGTGATAGTAATCTGACTTGGTTCCGGTTCTATCTGATACTTGAATGTGTCGTGTCGTTTGCGACTAAGTTCCATAAGATTAGAAACTTTGAGCATAAGTATATGCGGGTTGAAAGGTTTGGCTATATAGTCATCGGCTCCTGCTATCAATCCTTCGATTTTATGTTCGTCTGCGGTCTTGGCTGTAAGCATAATAACAGGGATGTGAGAAAATCTCACATCATTCTTTATCCTTTCACATAGCTCGATGCCGTCCATTGCAGGCATCATGACGTCGGTTATTACCACATCGGGCAGACAGCTCTGCATCTTCACGAGAGCCTCTTCTCCGTTACCCGCCACCATGGTGTCGTAAGTTGCTTTGAACGTGTCATGTAGCAACATGCGGAAGTCGGCATTGTCATCAACGATGAGTATCGTCTGTCGCATTACGCCCATATCATCTACACTATCTGCATCGTGCATCTTGGGAGTGTATCTGATAGGAAAGGTAATAACAAAGACTGTGCCTTGTCCGACATTGTCGCGCACTTCTATTGTGCCATCGTGCATTTTTACGAACTCATGTACCATGTGTAATCCTATACCGCTTCCGCCATGTGTGGAGTCAAATTGTGGTACTTGATAAAAGCGTTCGAAGATGTGTTTCTTGTGTTCGTCGGATATACTACAACCCGAGTCGGCGACTCTTATTACAACATTCTGATTGTCCGTTGACTTGCCTACCTTGATATCTATACGACCCTCTTCGGGTGTGTATTTATAGGCATTGGAGAGCAGGTTGTCTATAATCTTCGTCATCTTGTCTTTGTCAAACTCTACATTTAGTTCGGGTACAGCGGCAATAAACGTAAGTGTCGTCATACGGTCAGAGAGAGAGCGGAAGCTCTCGCATGCATGTTTTACAAAACTCACTATATCGCCTTCGGAGTAGTTGACTTGCATACCATGAAGGTCGTTTTTGCGAAAGTCGAGAAGCTGATTGACCATTTGTAGAAGCTTTATGGCATTGCGATGCATCATCTCGACCTTGCTGCGTAGTTCGGGTTCGAGGTGGTTGTCCAAAAGCTGTTCGAGAGGTGTAACGATGAGACTCAACGGAGTACGCAGTTCATGCGACACATTGGTGAAGAATCTTAGTTTCATATCGTCGACTTCACGTTGTCTTTGTGCATCGGCTTCAATCTGTCTGACTCTGTATTTTTCGCGTTCTCGGCGCAAGATCTGCTTACGAACGAAGAGTGCTATGAAAATAAGTATTACTCCATAAATGAAGTATGCCCATGATGAACGCCACCATGGAGGCAGGACGACGATATGAAGTTGCGAAGCTTCTTCTCCTTCGAAACCGTCGCAATTGGCGGCTTTTACTTTAAGAGTGTATCGTCCCGGTGCAAGGTTTGTATATGTGACAGATGGCTGGTTGGTGGTAAGCCATTTATCATTGAAGCCTTCGAGCATATAGCTGTAGAGTATCTTTTCCGGCAATATGTTGCTCATAGTCGTGAAGTCGACACTAAACATATTGTGCGAATAGTCGAGTTGTACTTCGTCGGTATATATCAGAGCTTCTTGTAGCAATACTCTATCGCCGATTTTCTCTCCTACACTGATTTCTTCGTCAAAAATCGACAGACCGACAAACTTTACATTTGGCAGTGTCTTGTTATAACTGATGTCGCTCGGCACGAAGCTATTGACGCCATTGCTACCACCGATGAGTATCTGTCCGTAAGATGTACGTTTGATAGCTCTCATATTAAGCACACAACCCAGTACGCCATCTGGGGTATCGTAGTTGTAAGTAGAGAAACTGTATTTGCCGGCACGAGGGTTGAGACTTACAACGATATTGGTTATACCGTTAGTGGTTGAAAGCCACATGTTGCGGTCGTTGTCTTCTACGATGGCGTTAATGACATCAGAGTCCACTCCTTCGTCCTTACCAAGTTTCATAATCAGATTTATCTTTTTATCATAAACGACCAGACCTCCGCGTGTACATATCCACAACATACCTCTGCTATCTTCGTAGATATCATTGACATTGCCTATAGTGTAGCCCAAAGACTCTCTGTCCGACATTACCAACGATGTGTTGTCTGAGGTATTGATAATAGTCAAGCCATCAGATGTTCCTACATAGACCAGTCCATTGCGACACACTAATATCTTAGAGACGAAGTCAGAAGAGAGCAATCCTTTAGCCTCATTGTACTCTTTATATTCACCACTTTTTACATTATAACAAACCACACCTTCTCCCAATGAGCCTATCCAAAGGTTCTTATCCGCATCTTCGGTTATACTCCATACACTCTCGGCTGTCATAGCCTTCGGCAGGTCTGTTCGACCCTTATACGAGACAAAACGTTTGCCATCGTATCTGCACAATCCTCCCATATATGTACCTATCCACATAGAACCGTCAGACGAAAGATGCATACATACAACGACATCTCCAGAAAGAGAATTCGGGTCGTTGGCATCATGACGATAAAGACAGGTCTGTCCCGTACGCACATTTTTAAACAACAAACCGTTTCCGTTCATGCCATACCACAAGTTACCATTGCGATCTTCCTCTATACAATTAACATCAGCTTTAAAGTTGCTTCCTCCAATGCCGAAGTCAAGCCTATCAACACTTATCTTATATATGCTCTCATTATAAAACGACACTCCCTCAGTACAGTAGCCAACCCACATAACATTATTAGCATCGGCATACACACAACTAACACCATCACTTATCAGACTTCTTTCGTCATGCTTGTCGGATTTAAGAGAGACAACATTACGGGTATGCTTGTCTATGACAGATATTCCGTCGTGGTCACCGGCAACCCAAATACAGTTCTTGTCATCTTCACATATCGAACTTGCAACCATATTGTCAACGACAAAATACGAATTCTTGTCTGAAGTACAGAAATGCCATTTATCAGCCTTACGTTCATAGTACCACACACCCCTTGAGCCATGCGTTATCACCCAATAGTCATCATCGCTGTCTATAATAGCGATATGAGTACCACCTTGCAATGGCGATTTCAAACGTTCTACGCTTCCCATAGGCTTTGCTGCCTTAGATGTGAGACGATACATGGCTCCATCATCAAAGACGAGCAACACCTCTTTTTCAGTAGATACTACATCTATCAACGTTCCTTTATCTTTTGTCTTTGACCTATATAACTCCACATGAGTCAAACTGCTGTCCGCAAACGAATACAAATAACATTCTCCGTCATACCACAGCCACAGTCTTTTACTCTCATCGATAAATGCACTTTCCGCATAGCCCCTCAAACCAATATTCTTAAAGAACGTGCTTGCATCAGAAAAGGTCTCTGTTCGTTTATCGAAAAAACAATACTTCGTAAGGTTGTTCTTTATAAAGAGTCTATCTCCGGGTATATCCCTTACCCAATCAATGTAGTTGTTGGGAATCGAAGTACTATCTCCCATGACGTTTAGAAATGTTTGCATCGAATAGCCGTCATACCTGTTCAAGCCCCAAGCCGTAGAAAACCACACATACCCATCAGTACCCTTAAAAACATCGTTTACCTGAGTATGCGACAACTTGTTCATCATTGACAGATGACTAAACATATACTGCTCCGCCCCGACAACAACAGAGACAAATGCGAAACACAATAAGACAACAGACCTTTTCATATACATTATCATTCCATTATAGTTGCTATTACGGCCCTTGCACCTCCATAGTTTCTAAACTCACACAAGTATATACCTTGCCATGTTCCAATATTCAAACGGCCATTAGTTATGGGGATATTGAGCGACACTCCTGTTATAGAGCACTTGAAATGACTTGGCATATCGTCACTCCCTTCATCTGTATGACGATAATACGATTCATTCTCTCTAACCAACCTATCAAAGATAGCATTCATATCGACCCTTACGTCCGGATCGAAATTCTCGTTTATGGTAAGTGCACAACTCGTGTGCTTTACAAATAGGTTAAGCATACCAATATTTGGCAACTCAGGCAAATGCCTTAATATCTCCTCTGTAATCAAATGACAGCCCCGTCTACGAGACTCTAATCTAAATTCAACTTGTTTTATCATGAGACAAAGATAATCATTACCTATGTAAAAACATACATTTCCAAATCAACAACATTTACATACAATCAAGAGTAAAAAATTAAAGGCCCACATAAATGCAGAGCCTTTAATCAACAATAGACAACAACAGATGAAAAAAATCCTGTTTCACAACAGAGTTCATAATAATTAGCAACCTTAGTGTATGATAACACTATGAATCACACTGCAAGTATAATTGTTTTTTTTCAAAAACAATTGTAAATATGTGTAAAAATTTGCTATTAACTAATATTTTTTTTGTTTCCACTTTGTTAAACGACTTATTGAACACCAAGAAAAATTAAATTTACCACTAATCTAAAAGAAAATAACAACAAACAAAAAACATTCAGCATAGTAAAAACAATTTATTCCATTCCATACAAATGGAATGAATACAAATATTCCGACAAAAAACGATTATTTGAACCATGTCTACATATTTGGTTTTAATATAAAGAAAGCAACAATCACAACTCAAATCTGTAGTAAAGGGAGACAAAACACAAAATGACGTCATTACATATAAAAAAATACACTGATAATAAAGACATTACAAAATATTCATACATTTTTTTGAAAAAATCTTCTACAAACTATTGCAGATATAAAAAAAGGTCGTACCTTTGCAATGCGTTTGAGAAACAACGCAACGCTCAGTGAGAGATTGGAGAGATGGCAGAGTGGTCGATTGCAGCGGTCTTGAAAACCGCCGTAGTGAGAGCTACCGGGGGTTCGAATCCCTCTCTCTCCGCTGAAAGAGAGCAAATCAAGCAAAAGCGAGATTTGCTCTCTTTGTTTATTATCTATTCGAGAGCTTACAGCAGAACGATTTTTTCTGCTTTTCGATACAACAAAAAAAGGAAGACCTTTCAAAGATCTTCCCCATTTATGCAGTGATAATACTATTACATCATTTCTTGTTTTATGGCTTGATAGGCTCACCCATCTCTGACTTCTCGTTATTGTTCTCATCTAACTTGAAGAGCATAAAGTTTGGATTCTCATTTGTACATGGAGTCCATACTCCCTCTGTCTGACCATTCGGATTACTATACTTCACGAAGTTAGACCATGCTGTCAACATCTTCTCCGACAAGTCCCAGTCGCCCTTCACCCATGGACGCCAGCAATGTTTCAAAGACTTGAAGACGTACCAAAGATCAGATGAGTGGAATGCGCCCTTCAAGCGTGCTGTCACTTCAGGATGTGAACCATCGTCTGGCAACGGACGAGCAAATTCGTATGCCCATGCTGTCTTTCCTTGACTATCTCGTACCTTACAGAATTCTGCAATACCAGGAGCCATATTGCCCATGTCGTGAAGAGTATATCCAATCATATATGGAACATCTGCAATCGAACCATCACGAACTGCGTCGTCAAATGACTTCAAACACACATAACCCTCTACAAGTGGACGCAACTGCAAATATACATCTTCCTCATTAACAGCATTGTAGAAATGACTTGCTGTGTACAACACCTCTGTTGATGCGGCACGAAGCTTCTGAAGGTCTGTAAGACCTGCCCAATCCATAACTTTCTTTGTTGCAGCCTCAGCTTCTTGAAGAGTCGGATTGAAGTTGAAGTATCTGTTCATTGGGCGAGCGGGCATTGCCGTTTCTCCCTCCTTTGCAGGAACGTTAATTCCGCCACCACTCATGATAACAGCTTTATGAAATAACCCACGCGCCAAAGGTGATTCACACAACGTGCGAACACTACCTGCACCTGCACTCTGTCCGAAGATTGTCACGTTATCTGGGTCACCACCAAACTGAGCGATGTTCTCTTTTATCCATTTGAGAGATTGTATTTGGTCGAGGATTCCATAGTTACCCGAGACTCCATTTGGACTTTCAGCCGACAATTCTGGATGTGTCATGAAACCAAAGATACCCAGACGGTAGTTGATGCTAACAAGTACAACGTCCTTGCTTGCCCACTCTTGTCCATCGAATTCAGGCTCTGAACCCCAACCTTCTCTGAAGCCACCTCCGTGAATCCAAAGAGCAACAGGGAGTTTCTTGTTTACATCTCCCGGAGCTTTTGTCCACACATTCAGGTAAAGGCAATCTTCGCTGTAAGGAGCTTCATCGCCATAACCCCACTCCGTTGCATAACCGCCTGGATAATGTACGGCTTGATAACCCGGATGTCCGAATTTATCTGCTATCTTTATTCCGTCCCATGCCACAACAGGCTGAGGTGCTTTCCAACGCAAATCTCCAATAGGAGGCGCAGCATAAGGTATTCCTCTGTAGACGTAAACTCCAGGATTCTCAGCCATCACGCCTTGAACCTTTCCTCCCTCAATAGTCAACACAGGATTGTCAACCTGAGGTGCAGAACAACCAAACAATGCCAACAATGGCAAAATGAATAGTCCTTTTCTCATAAGAATTTAATTAATTGTAAATGGTTAAATTATTTATTATTTAATAGTTCTATAAGTCGATTCGTTTTTCTACGCTCAAAATCTAATCGTTTTTTAAAGAGTAATAGCTTACCCCATTGTTGCAAATATAACATTTTTTATAATATCAATCGTATGTAATGAAATATTTAAATATATTTTTTTATGATTCTTTTACTCTTTACATTCTTTATAATAGCTACTATATATAATAGTTATACCTTTGTGATTACATATTACAGATATAAGCATTATAGTGTATGCAAATAATAAAATTCATAAAGACATGGACTCTGCCTTTGGCTATGTTGGCAGGCATTCTTATATATTTGGCATTTGCTCATTTTGACTTTCTTGCACCCACGAAACCTATAGTCAGAACGATAGACGAATATCTTACGCCTTCGCTCATATTCTTGCAGTTGTTTATTACGTTTTGCAAAGTGAATCCTAAGGAGTTACGTGTTAGACATTGGCACTTTTGGCTGTTGGCAATTCAGTTTATTTGCAGTTCGCTGACGTATGTTATCCTTGCTCCATTCAGTCAGATATTGGCACAAGGAGCGTTGATATGTCTTATATGTCCCACGGCCACTGCTGCCGCTGTCATAACTGGAAAACTGGGTGGCAATTCTGAATCACTTATTACTTACACTATGCTCGTCAATATCGTTGTGGCTATCTATGTACCAACGGTATTTCCAATAATAAATCCTCAAGAGGGACTTAGTTTCATCAATGCTTTCTTTGTCATATTGAGCAAAGTATTTCCTTTGCTTATTTGTCCTTTTCTGTTGGCCCAACTAATGCGTTGCATGGCTCCTGTTATTCATAAATGGACAAAAGAACATAGTTCGATAGCTTTCTACTTGTGGGCTATTGCTTTAGCCATGGTTATGGGCAAGACGGCCAAATCCATAGTAGATCATCTACAAAACGACACAGAGGACGGAATGATGATTTTATACCTCTGCCTGATAAGCCTGCTTGTATGTGCCTTTCAATTTGCTTTAGGGAAATACATAGGCACACAATACAATGACCGTATAAGCGGTGGTCAGGCTCTCGGACAAAAGAATACGATATTAGCTATTTGGATGGCATATACGTATCTCACCCCTGTAACATCTGTAACGCCGGGTGCTTACGTGTTTTGGCAAAACATCTTTAATTCATGGCAGTTATACCGTATCTCTAAAGGCAAAAGCATATAGTACGCTGTTTTTACGTGCGAATATCTGTGCGGGAATAAATTACGTTTCTTAAAAACAAAGCTCTTCGCCATTGTGACTTATAGCCCAAAATTCTATACCTTGTTTGTCTGTAAATTCCTTCATTCGATGTGCTGAAACAGAACCACTAACAACAAAATGCATCGGGACGAAGAGTCCCACCTTGAAACGCTCAATAAACTGTCGTCCACCTTTTGTATAACCATTACCGATACGCCCATCAATAGGGAACATAACGATATCAAAAAAGGAAGATTCTTTTTCTAAATCTTTCAATTCACCAAGATAACGTTTCTCCTCATGTTCGGGGTCTATACACAACCCTTCCTCACTAAATGCAGACCAAGTATGAGGTTTCTCATTAAGCAAACGTGCGTACCAATTATTGAGGTCTCCTGCATGAAATATGCGTTTTCCTTCGATATCGACTATCCACGACACACCACTGTCGTTACTTCCCATAGCTGTAATAGTCAGATGTTCATTGCTCCATGTGCCACCTTTTGCAAGCCATACATCTGCATCGCCTTTCGACGCACGACGACGTCGGTATATGTCCTTTGATAGAATATATGTTATATTACTCTTTGTCTTCTTCCATTGAAGGATATTGGGATTAAAATGATCTTCGTGAAAATGACTTGCAAGGACATACATCGGCTTTTTCGTCTGCAAAAGGTCAACGACTTTCTTTGCCGGATCTATCCAATAGTCAAAGACAACATAACACGTTGTTGTCTCTAAAACAAAACCGCTGTGAAACAGATAAGTCAATTTCATCATATACACCCAAAAGCCTTATGACTTTCATCTGTCTTTGAGAAGAATCTTTGCATTCAGAAGTGCCGCTTCTGTCACTGTAGCACCACTAAGCATTTTGGCTATCTCTTCCACCCTCTCTTCTGTAGTCAAACGGACAATATTCGATATTGTACGCAATTCGTCATCTTGCTTATATACCTTAAATTGCTCATCGCCTTTGGCAGCAACTTGTGGTAAATGCGTTATGGCTACAACTTGTATATTTCCACTCATTTCCCTCATTATCTCTCCCATTTTATCTGCCACTTCGCCCGAAACTCCGGTGTCTATCTCATCAAATATTATCGTTGGCAAACCTTTTGACTTCGACAAAAGCCACTTTATCGCAAGCATTACACGTGACATCTCGCCTCCCGAAGCTACTTTGGCTATATCTGTAGGCTCTCCATTCTTATTTGCTGCAAAGAGGAAACGTATGTTGTCAACTCCGGACGTTGTAAAAGTATCTGCAATCGAGTGTGACACTTCAAAACGTGCATTCTGCATACCCATCTCTTTCAACAGTCCTTCTATATAGTCTGTCACCATGCCAAACACCGCACAACGTTTATCTGTCAGAATTTCAGCTTTCTGCATCAACGTCTCTTGTACGACTTTTATTCTCTTGCGAAGCGACTCTATCTGTTCATCGAACGAACATATTGCATTGAGTTTTTCTGCCAATGACTGTTGCAGAACTATTAGTTCTGCTTCGCTCTGCACATGATGTTTCTGTAAAAGAGAGTATATCACATCAAGACGCGACTCTACATATTGAAGACGTTCCGGGTCATATTCGATAGATTCGTTTTGTCGTTCCAATGTCTTAAAGAGGTCTGCCATATCAATCCTTGCCGACTCTATTCTGGCAAGAGCGTCGTCATCAGCCGAGAGGTAATTAGCGACCTTTCCAAGACGCTGTTCTATCTGCGAAAGCGTTGAAACGACAGCCCCTTCTTCACCAAGAGCAGCAACGACAAAAGATAGCTCAGTCTTTATCTCTTCAGCATGCACAAGCATATCACGTTCCCGCTCAAGCTCTGCCATTTCGCCATCTTGCAACGAAGCCTCTTCCAACTGTTTGTGCTGAAAGAGCATGTAGTCATAGTCTTGCTTCATCTTCTCATTGGCAGCTACCATCTGTTCTTCCTCTGCCAAAAGAGAACAATACTCTTTATATGAGATAGTATATTCTGCTTGTTCTGCTGAAATTTGCGCTACGGCATCTATGACATTAAGATGAAAACGGTCGTCACTCAACAAGAGGTTTTGATGCTGCGAATGTATATCTATTAATATCTGCGATAGTTGCTTCAAAAAGGTAAGATTGACAGGCGTATCATTTACAAAAGCTCTTGATTTCCCCGTTGGAAGTATCTCGCGACGAATGATTGTCTGTTGGTCATATTCAACATCTTCCTCTTCAAAAAGTGTTTGAACATCATATTCCGACACGTCAAAAAGTGCTTCTACAACACATTTTTTTTCTTTATCAAGCAAGACTTGGACATCTGCTCGTTGTCCTAACAACAAACCCAAAGCTCCAAGCATTATCGATTTACCTGCACCCGTCTCGCCTGTTATGACAGTCAATCCTCCGTTTAGATCAATATCTGTCTTAGCGATAAGAGCATAATTAGTTATAGTAAGTTGTTTTAACATGTCTTACTTCTTCTCGTTAATTTTCTGATACTTACTTATATTGCCCGGGTCAGCCGAACTCAATATCTCTACTATCTTTGTTTTCTCTATAGCAGGCGACTCACTGAAAAGCCCAACAAGTTCATCTGCTTTAGCTGTAAAATATAAGCCCAACAAATATGCATTGCGCGATGCTCTTTGCTTTACTTTCTTTAGTTCTTCCATACATTCATAAATAGCAGTTCTACCTTGCTCCACATTTTCACTCATCATATCAAGACCTTCTCGATGATATTTGTATAAAGATTGTCTAAATATCTTGTGATTCTCATCCAACATATTATTAATTAACCAATAACGATTCTTTGTCCCATCGTATGACTTCCAACCTACAAATTGAGACGATTGCGCCTGATTGACTATCGTTTCCGCCTTCTTAAAATAATCAGACCCACCATTAGGAGAAAAACTATCATAATCCAAACCAAGCATAAAGTACGAATAAAAAGCTAAGAGAGGAACAAGATTATCCGAATCATAAGAACTCTCATTATACGTTAGCGGTTGCCCTTCGTTATATCTAAATTGCACATCATTGTCCTGCATGTTAAACATCGTCGTTGTATAAGCACTGCCATATACCGGACGACGTAATTGGACTGTCAGAACTCCTTTGAACTCATTACTTGACACTTGTTCAGTAATATTGAAATTAAACGAACATTCTATTCGTTCCTTTGTATCAAATTTGTCATTAGTCCATATCTGCGCTCTCATAAAGTCATTAAGAGCATTACGCATATTCTCATATATTTGTTTATTCGTACCCTGAACTGATGCAGACTGAACTGTTACAGAGCATTGAAACTCTTGCGCTTTAGATACTACAACTATCAATACAAAGAATATTATTATTACGATTCTTCTCATATCTACATTGTTAGTTTTTAGCGTTAATTGCTTCCACTATCTTATCTACTATATCCTTCGCCACAGCTGTTTTTGGCTTTAAATCATAATTCGTGACACTTCCTGTCTTTTCTATTATCGTTATCTTGTTTGTATCGTGCATAAATCCGGCACCTTTATCTTTGAGAGAGTTGAGAACGATAAAGTCTAAGTTCTTTCGCTCCAACTTCCCCGTTGCATTAATATGCTCATCTGTCGTCTCTAATGCAAAACCGACGAGAACCTGTTCTTCTCGTTTCATATTCCCCATAGCAGCCGCAATATCTTGTGTTGGCTTCAGCGTAATAGTCATATCTCCCTTACGTTTTATCTTCTGGTCTGCTTTTTCTGCCGGTGTATAATCTGCAACAGCGGCGCACATGATACCTACATTACACGTAGGAAATATCTCACAACAGGCATTATACATATCGTTTGCACTCTCTACTTTTGTCACGGTGATATTAGCATGTTTTATCGACAACTTAACAGGCCCGGAGATAAGTTCCACCATCGCTCCTCTTTGTGCAAGTTCTTCCGCTATGGCATATCCCATCTTACCAGAAGAATAATTTCCAATGAAACGAACAGGATCTATCTTCTCATATGTTGGTCCGGCTGTCAGCATGACCTTTATACCTTTCAATTCGTCTTTTTCTGATAAGTTATCCACTTCAACAAAGTAAGACGATAGGCAGTCTGCTATATATTCTGGTTCCGCCATTCTTCCCTTTCCTATCAAACCACTAGCCAATTCTCCCGATGTTGCATCAATGACATGTACACCTCGTGAAACCAACAATGCTATATTGTTTTGTGTTGCCGGATGCGCATTCATATCAAGGTCCATCGAAGGTGCTACAAATACAGGACATTTTGCAGACAAGTAAGTTGTTAATAGCAAGTTATCAGCTATTCCATTTGCCATCTTTGCAAGAGTATTAGCCGTTGCAGGGGCAATAATCATTGCATCAGCCCACAAACCTAGACTTACATGACTATTCCATTGTCCATTTTCCGGATCAAAGAAATCCACAGCAATAGGATTCTTAGAAAGCGTAGCCAACGTCAAAGGTGTAATAAATTGCTTTGCCATAGGCGTCATGACAACTCGTACTTCTCCCCCTCTTTTGACTATCTCTCGCACCAAAGAAGCAGTCTTATACGCAGCAATACCTCCCGTAACACCTACTATTATCTTTTTATCTTTCATAATTCATAGTTCAGAAATATAACAATGCAAAGATAACAAAAAATAATAAGGTCAATCTTTTTATATTTACGTTAGACTAAACTCATTCATATTACATTCAATTAGCTCTAAACAATAAATCCAACCATAATGATAACATGATAATAGTAGCATTGCATAGTTTATTATATGCAATGCTACACATTTTTCTTATTAGTATTCTATATAAGAGTAAATCTAAAATCCTATCTCACAACTATTTTATAGCTCTTACCTTCTGCTAAAACAACGTACATACCTCGACCTAAAGACTCCACCTTACCTAAATTTTTACCATAGTAATCATATACCTCATAATTTGTCACCCCACTAACTATAAGTTTATTTCCAACTA
>CALAUL010000059.1 GCA_937892255.1 uncultured Bacteroidales bacterium
CTGACTTATCTGTATATACATTCTTTGCATAATAAGCAACATAACCATTATCGCTACTTCCAGCTGTGATAGTAAGATTTGACTTATTGTAAACTTCATATAGCCTGTAACATTCACTGAACGCGCCCCCTCCTATCGATGTTACACTCTCGGGTATCGTTATGCTTGTAAGAGAAATACAATTAGAGAAAGCATAACTTCCTATCGATGTCACACTCTCGGGTATCGCATATGATGTGACATCTTTTTTACCCCCAGGGTAATTTATTAGAATAGTTTTGTCTTTACTAAATAGTACTCCGTCTATAGAAGTGTAGTTATTGTTATCCGATGCTACATCTATGCTTGTAAGAGAACTACATAAATAGAAAGCATAATCTCCTATCGATGTCACACCCTCGGGTATCGTTATGCTTGTAAGAGAGCTACAATAACCAAAAGCCGACTCTCCTATCTCAGTCACACCCTCGGGTAGCGTTATGCTTGTAAGAGAACTACATTCTTGGAAAGCAAAATTTCCTATCTCAGTCACACTCTTGGGTAGCGTTATGCTTGTAAGAGAGTTACAACTTTGGAAAGCAGAATATTCTATTGATGTCACACCCTCGGGTATCGTTATACTTGTAAGAGAATTACAATAAAAGAAAGCATTATTTCCTATCTCAGTCACCCCCTCGGGTAGCGTTATGCTTGTAAGAGAGATACAAGTAGAGAAAACACCATTTCCTATCTCTGACACACCCTCTGGTATCGTTATGCTTGTAAGAGAATGACATTTACTGAAAGCATAATCTCCTATCGATGTCACACTCTCGGGTAGCGTTATGCTTGTAAGAGAACTACAACGATAGAAAGCATCATTTCCTATCTCAGTCACACCCTCTGGTAGCGTTACGCTTATAAGAGAGCTACAATCTTCGAAAGCACTCTCTCCTATCTCAGTCACCCCCTCGGGTAGCGTTATACTTGTAAGAGAGCTACAACCAGAGAAAGCACCACTTGCTATCTCAGTCACATTCTCAGGTAGCGTAACACTTGTAAGAGAGCTACAACCAGAGAAAGCAT
Organism: uncultured Bacteroidales bacterium; assembly: GCA_937892255.1. GTDB lineage: Bacteria > Bacteroidota > Bacteroidia > Bacteroidales > Marinilabiliaceae > W3P20-009. The sequence continues at coordinate 1,066 of CALAUL010000059.1, forward strand.
AATTGGCAATAATATAATCCTTACCCTCATAATCTGATGGCAATGTAATAGCTATCTCGTCTCCTATGTACGCAAGCAATTCAATATTATCTTCATCTACATAAAAGATATAATCTCCTACCGTATGTAATTTACTCTCCCCTGACTCATCTGTATATACTTTCTTTGCATAAAGTGCAACATAACCATTATCGAAACTTCCAGCTGTGATAGTAAGATTTGACTTGTTGTAAACTTCATATAGTTTGTAACACCCACCGAAAGCATCATATCTAATTTCTGTCACACCCTCGGGTATTGTTATGCTTGTAAGAGAGATACAATTAGAGAAAGCATAACTTCCTATCGATGTCACACTCTCGGGTAGCGTTATGCTTATAAGATAGCTACAACCAGAGAAAGCAGACTGTCCTATCTCTGTCACACCCTTTGGTATCGTTATGCTTGTAAGAGAGCTACATTCATAGAAAGCATTCTCTTCTATCGATGTTACACTCTCGGGTAGCGTTATGCTTGTAAGAGAACTACAATTCCAGAAAGCCCACTCTCCTATCTTTGTCACACTATACTCCTCGCCTTCATACGTCACCTTTGACGGAACAACTACATTTCCAATGTACTCATCGTAGCTAGTATAATATGCCCCTCCCTTATACGTCACACTCGCTGTCATGGTATTACTATCAAAGTCATACCAAATTTCAACACCATCTGCATTCTTGACACTTGTCTCCGATGCCATTGCCCACACTCCGACAAACAATGCCAACAATGTAATTTGTAATCTTCTTATCATATAAACTTATATTTAAAATGCAGGACTACGGACATTCACTATTATTAAGAAAGATTTCAGTCTATACAAAAAAAACGTGAAGTCCTGCGCTACATTTGATCTTGATTAAACAAAAAATATATTCCTCACGTAGATAGTCAAAATCCAAAGCGTAGCAAACGCCTTTTTTGTATATCTGTTGTCATGATAAATACGTCCGTTTGACGTATGTGCTTACCACGACACAACAAAAGTATACGTTTGTTTTCTTTTTTACAAGTATCTTTTAATAAATGTATTGCCCATAGAGGTGATATTATCTCATGAGCGTTTGTTTCCATAGACCATTTCCCGCCATGGCAAAGTAAACCATTTGTTCGGCTTATTTGACTCATCGAAAGAGCTCTAACACTCCTCTTCATACAAAGGGCGCACCCGACATCTGCCGAATGCGCCCTATATCTATTGTATTATTTCAAATACTCACTTCACAACTATCCTCTTGCTCACACCATCAGCTACAACAATGTAAAGACCTCTTTCGAGACTCTCCACCTTACCGAGACACTGACCTCCGCTTAGTTCTTCGCACCTTCAACAATAAAAGTATTGCTAACAAGACGGATAGAGACACTATCAGCAACAACGTCAGTGATGAGTAATTATCATCTATACCCTGTATATTCGTGAAATATTCCCAATACTCAGCACTCTTATAAGCCTCTACGCCCCGCCAGTAGTTTTTACGGGATGCTGACGGGGCGCTTTATTCTAATCTCTTTTTCCAGGCAATTTATCAATAAAAGCCTCCTTGACCATCGCATAAGCTCGCTGTGGATCAAACTTATCTGCACCTGCACGAAGAAGAATATCTGTGTCGTTAAGAAATTCAGGGTCTTGAAGCTTCAGTTCCATATTCTGCACAAATTGCTTATAGGTCGGTGCTTTCTCTACCACAAAATCCATATACTTGCTGTAGCATTCAAGCGTCCTTTCAATATTTATGTTTCCGTGATCCAATGCTACCTGCATATCAAAAAGGTCGCGCCCTTTCTTCCGCTGATATAAAGCTCTAAGTTTCGTACCCATCAATTCGTCAAGAGCATAAGTCGTTATCTCACATTTACCACTGAACCACTTGTTGTTTACCTCGAATGGAACTTTCTGGAATCCCATTACGCTGAAATGCTCCTTACAATTTATCTCTACCTTTAAGCGTATAGGTTGCACTGGAGGTATTTCTGACTCCATTCGGAACAGCATGGTATTATTGTGTCTTTTAGGTTTGATTACTTTATCGGGCATCCAGCTCAATACCTCGCCCAATTGGAATAAGATAGGCTTGATTGGTCCGGGATTAATCTGCACCAAATCAATATCCTCGCTATATCTGACTTGAGGCGAAAGGTATAATTTGTGCAGGGCTGTTCCACCTCTGAAAGCTAATTGCTCTCTCAGAAAATCATCGCTGAATATATCTACCAATGCACGGCTGATAATCAAATCTTGCTCAACCATTGCAAAATCCGTCCATGGAACAAACTCATTCCATGCCATTATGGAAGCTCTATCTATCATAATTCATCAATCTCAATGTCAATATTCATGTTTACTCTCCATCGGTTACTCTCTGTATCATCCGATGCCGGATGTTCGGAACTCATAAGCACGGCATTAAAATAACCATTCCGCTTTTTCATTATGTCGTATAATTGGTCTGCCTTATCTTGCTCAAATAAGACAAACTCCAATAAGTATCCAAACCGTTGCATTGCTGTCGTTGTGGTATATGGAAGAACCCCTTCCATTTTTGGCATGTCAAGTACATCCACCAATTCGGCAAGAACGGTGGCAGCCCTTTGATAACCTCCAATATTTGATGCAAACTGAACAATATCCACAGCAGTCAGCTCTGCTGATGAGTAATTTATTCGACCCATTTCTGCGTTACGGCTTTCAATCAGTTCATTAGGTATCTGCTGACGGTAATTCCAATCCAAAAGAGAGTGCTTATTTGAGGTCCTTGGTCTTGGTCCTATAGTTACAATCTGAGTCATCATTGCTCTCTGGTGTGAAGCTCCGTATATGGCAGCAGCAGAAAGCAATCCCACATAGTAAGGCTTGCCAAGATATTCCATCAGTTCATTGATGTAATAAGTCGGTGGCACTACTCCCTTTAACTGGTATTGGATGGGAATGATTACATAAAAGCCTTTATAAACGTTTTGAATCCTCTTAGACAACGTAAGTCTGTTGATGTCTGTTTTCAGTGTCTTCTCAGAACGTTCATCAAACACACATCGGATTTGTTGAAAAGAGAATGTGGTAATTCCTCTTTGTTCTTGCTCCTTTATCCAATCATTCAAACTCATATTCGGTTTATTTGTTGCAAAGGTAAACAAAAAACGCTTACCTTTGCAACTTTTCCAATGAATTTATTATCCAAGTGTGCGTAGGAGGTACGGCATTCGGGATGATCCTGAAAGTATTGCTTGGGAGTATAGTGATACCCACAACTGCTTTCGTGGTTACATCTTCCGACTGACGGATGCAGAGGTATGTTTTCTTCATCCACATAATAGACAAAGGAACGTTTGTCGCCACAGTTCGGGCAGACATGACGGGTAGCCATACCTTTGTATGTCTGCAATGAATAGTTCTTCATACTCAATCCTCCTTTTCTTTGATGTTACAAGGTGTCCCGTCCTGTCCTATGCCTCGTTCCCCTATAGGCTGGGACGGTGGGACACTTGGGACGATGGCTTTTTCATTCTCCTTGCTGCGGCGGATTACTCGCCCAACCGTTGATTTGCCACAACCAACTTGTGAAGCAATCCCCCTTAGCGACTTGCCCATTCGGGAGAGTTCCAGTATCTGGCTGTCCCTATGGGTGGATTCATCGTCTCCCAACTGCTTTAGGTGTTCCTTTTCCGTGGAGTATCCTCGGTGTACAAATTGCAGAAAGTTCTCAATCTCATAGATGATGACATTGTCGGCATCGTATGAGTATGTCCCATATCGAACCTTCAACTGCTTCACATAGCGTAGACTTCCATCTTGGGCACTTTTGCCAATGGCAAACACACTATCAAAGAAGTTGTACAGACGTTTGTTCCCATAGACTATTTCCCGCCATGGCTTAGTAAACCATTTGTTCGTCTCATTCGGATCATCGAAATAAATCTAACACTCCTCTTCATACAAAGGGCACACCCGACATCTGCCGAATGCGCCCTATATCTATTGTATTATTTCAAATACTCACTTCACAACTATCCTCTTGCTCACACCATCAGCTACAACAATGTAAAGACCTCTTTCGAGACTCTCCACCTTACCGAGACACTGACCACTGAGAGCATATACTGCGTAGCTCTCCGCACCCTCAACGATAAGAGAATTACCTATGAGACGGATAGAGACACTATCAGCAACAACATCTGAGATAGGGGTAACACTGCTATTTGACTCAAACACTGCCGTCAACGTCACATCCTCTATAACTGTTATCTTACGAGTAGCATTTGTTTCGCCATCCTCCCACTTAACGAACGTATAACCCTCGTCTGGAGTAGCTATAAGTGTAACCTCTTCGTTTTCCTCATATACTCCAGCACCAGTCACAGTACCATTCTCTGCCGTAGCAGTAACAACAAGGAACTTTCCAACGATATTTGTGAACTCTTTCCAATAGTCAGCACTCTTATATGCCTCTACACTCTGCTTAGGAACATATACTGGGATAGATTTATCGACATTGCAGAACGTCTCTTTGTTTCCTATTTCCGGAGGTGTTATACTCATACTTGTCATACTTGTAAGAGCGCTACAGTCGTTAAATGCAGCATTTCCAATTCTCCGTACATCGGCAGAAATTATCACATTCTTAAGCGTAGTGATGTTCTCAAACGTATTATCTGCTATTATCCTTACTCCATCCTCTATAACACATAATTCAGATACTTCTGATGATTTCGCCGCAACAAGACAACCGTCGACATACAAAAGTCCATTCTCCCAATTGCTTTCATCTTCATACAACGCTGTTCCCTTCATAGCATCTTTACCTATCGCCATCACACCCTCCGGTATCTCTATTTCTGTCATGTATGTATCATCCTCAAATGCATTTCTCGAAATATCGTACACCCTTTCTTTATACTTTGCAGGAAGAGTCAATTTATAAAATAGACTGCAAAATCTGAAATCATCGATGTAGAGGTCTCCAACAAATGTTCCGACACTAAATACCAAACGAGTAGCAGCACCATCTGTACAAGTACATGTCAACCTAACCTCTTTCCAGTCTGTTGTAACATCTATACCACCGAATTCGCCGGCAGACGTATAGCCATTAATATTCTGCAAACCAGCTGATATTGTTCCAGCAACAGAACCCTTAACTTTGAACGAAATCACATACTTCCGGCCTGCAACAAAAGGTTCCACATGGTCATAAGCGAACTGAACAGCCCAATAATCACTTGCTTCAGGGTTAGTCAAGACCATCTCTTCATTGACTACTGTACGTGTTGCAGAACCACCCCAGCCGATCAATGAGAGTCCGTCAGAGAAGTCTGTACTATAAATGTTTTCGTCCTCAACATATTCATTAATCATAACATCTGCTCCATCAAAACCTCCGATATGTTTTATTAATTCAACATCATCTTCTTTCACATAGAAGATATAAGAATCCGTTGTTTCGAAGTAAATATTATTTACATTATTCGCATGATACGCAACATAACCATTCTCTTCACTTCCTAGTGTAAGATACAACTTCGATCTATTGTATACATCGTGATTAGAACAACCTACGAAAGCATTGTCTCCTATCTTCGTCACACCTTCGCCTATCGTCACATTAGTAAGACCGCTACAATTATAGAAAGCTTCTTCTCCTATCTCTGTCACACTCTCTGGTATCGTTATGCTTGTAAGAGAGCTACATAAAGAGAAAGCACCACCTCCTATCTTTGTCACACTCTCGGGTATCGCTATGCTTGTAAGAGAGCTACAACCATAGAAAGCCCAATCTCCTATCTTTGTCACACTCTCGGGTATCGTTATGCTTGTAAGAGCGTCACAAGAATAGAAAGCATAATCTTCTATCGATGTCACACTCTCGGGTATCGTTATGCTTGTAAGAGAACTACAAAATCCGAATGCATTTTCTCCTATCTCAGTCACACCCTTGCACATCGTTATGCTTGTAAGAGAGCTACAACCATTAAAAGCACTCTTTCCTATCTCTGTCACACTCTCGGGTATCGTTATGCTTGTAAGAGAGCTACAATAACCAAAAGTCCACTCTCCTATCTCAGTCACATTCTCGGGTATCGTTATGCTTGTAAGAGAATTACATTCGTAGAAAGCACTATTTCCTATCTCTGTTACACCCTTTGGCATCGTTATGCTTGTAAGAGAGATACAAGAAGAGAAAGCATTCTCTCCTATCGATGTTACACTCTTGGGTATCGTTATGCTTGTAAGAGAATAACAAGAAGAGAAAGCATTCTCTCCTATCGATGTTACACTCTCGGGTATCGTTATGCTTGTAAGAGAGACACAACCTTGGAAAGTACCACCTTCTATTGATGTCACACCTTTTGGTATCGTAACACTTGTAAGAGAGCCACAACCTTCGAAAGCCTTCTCTCCTATCTCTGTCACACCTTCTTGTATCGTTATGCTTGTAAGAGAGCCACAACCTTGGAAAGTACCACCTTCTATTGATGTCACACCTTCTGGTATCGTTATGCTTGTAAGAGAGCTACAAAAAGAGAAAGCATTCTCTCCTATCGATGTTACACTCTCAGGTATCGTTATGCTTGTAAGAGAGCTACAA